>JBCLEL010000013.1:0-17443 GCA_038913435.1 Chloroflexota bacterium | reverse complement strand
GGCTAACTGATGTCAATCATCCGGCCGGGTAACTAATCGTTCAGAGCCAGGCGGCTGATTCGGGGCCAGGAGTGGTTCATAATAAGAGGAAATAGGTCAGCCTTGAGGACGATCTCACTCCACCCTAGTGCAGCATGGTCAACGCGTTTTGGAAGGGGCTAGGGTAGCGCTTCATTTGGAGCAATCTGAACGGAGCCCACGAGCAGTCGCTGTACGCGCCAGCGAGTGCTACCACTGACGCCGCGTCTAATGCGGGTAAACACTATGACACCATTGTGATGGGTGGCTCCCGACTTTTCAGTGTGTCTCACACCAAGTCGCTTAATCCGGCGCAGTTTTAACAGTACGACTCTCCCTAATCGGGTCAGCAGAGTTTCCCAAGGCTGCTCTTGTTCTTGGAAGTGGCGAGACTTAGCACAGCCAGCCGGAAGCGGTGGGGAGCGTCCACCCCACTCGTACCTATTCCAACCTCAGCTTGTTTGACACCTTCGCCAATGCCTCATTGAGCTTGGCGATCTGCTCGGGTGTCACGGAGCCATCTGCAAGCTCCAGGCGAAGGACGAACTTCAGATCAAGCCCGGCGCCGGCTTTCAAGATCTCGCCGAGGCCATCAGCCAGGTCCTGAAGTTCGGCCGGCTCCAAGGCCGCTTCAGCAAACCTCCGACCAGGCGCTGGCGCAGGAATCGGGGGGCGGTGATGCCTCCTTTGGAACGCGCAGCCGAACGCCGGCCGCCCCCGGCCATTCGCAAGGCCACGGCCCAGAGTCCTCGGTGCGCTCCACGAATCTGCCGCGGAGAGCGTTATCAATGGCGGCTGCGACAGTTGGCCAGGGTAGCTGCTGGCCGTGGGAAGCTGACAACGCGGTCGCAAGAGCGGCGGCCGTGGTGATTCCTTCCGTCCAAGCAACTGGCATGTTCTGCGGCAGCACAGCCGTCGCAGGTATGTCAGCCGGCGGCCGGTGCAAGGTGGCAGCGTCCATGAGGACACCCAGGGGAATTTCTTCCTTAAATAGACTGGCTGGCCCCGCGACAAGCCACACGGCTCCCGATTTGACGGCTTCACCCACCGCCCGCTCTAGGACCGGGCGGGACGCCCTGGGAATTGGGAAGGTCTCCTCATAGCCTTCCCGTTGAACCTTGCCGGCGTGTCCTCCGTCAAAGAACGCTAGTACTCCCCCGAAGGTCGCTGGAGAGCCATCAACTAGCCAAAGTCCTGGTATCGAACCAGGGACTAGGAGTCTGTTGTCCAGTTCGGTAAGCTCCGCTGCCTCAGGGAGGGCTACCTCAAGGTCCCGTTCCTTCAAGTCAGCCTCTGAAGGCCGGACCCGCCAGAGCGTACGGTAAGTCTTGTCGGGCCGGGGCAGACGAAGGACGAAGTGCCCCTGTTCGCAGCCCAAAGCCAGCGTTTCGACGACATCCCTTTGGCGCAACATCTTCGGCAGGTGAGGGAACTGCGCGAATGCCCGAACCAGGTCGCTGGCGCGCCTGGACGTCTCGCCCGGCCGCCAAAGGTTGTAGGGTCCCTCAGGCAAGAGTGCCTCGGGACTGATGGCCGACTCTTGGATACGGGCCCGCTTGTCCTTTTTGATGGTCTCGAAGACCGGTTCACCCCCGTTTGTGATCCTGAACGCCTCGATTTCTCCCTTTTGGGATACAGTGACTACGATGTTGTAGGCTTGAACCACTGTGTCGGGAATCCTATCCTTCGACGCCTTCAAATACCCGCTGAGTAGCGCCTTACGGTTCTCGTCGAAGCTCTTAGTTTCCGGCATCCCCTCCACTGCTTGCCAGGCCAGGTAATCGCGTATGCGGTTCGTGACCAGCTCCAGACCGTCCTTGGATGGAGTCAACGCCAGCACAGCATTCCGGTAGACGCGAGGCCGGTCTGGGCCGGTCGTCTCTTCGAGGAGCCGGCGAGCCTCCGCACTCGGCTTACCCGGCTCGGAAGCGGCAGATGTCCCCAGGATGGCGTAATGGAACTCGCCATCGTCATCAACATCTCGAGGCCGTTGAGGGAGGTTATGCACAAGCACGCCCGCAGCCTTAGCCCCACGGGTCAACTGCTGAGCCTTGCCGATCTCCTCCCGCAGTCTCATTTCCACCAGGTCCGGCGAGACGCGAGCGATAGCCTGGCTGTGCATCTGCTTCAGGTTGGGCTTGGTGCCCAGCCTCCAACTCTTCGGCAAGTCGCGCACGCCGGCGCCCCCGTTCCCGCTGCCGGCCATAGCCGACTCATCCAGGAACCACGACACTTCCGTCCAGCGCAACAAGGCCTTCTCAAGCTCGATGCGGTCGGGTTTTGTCGCGCCCAGGAGTACCAGCATCTCCTGCGTCAAAGCCCGCTTGCCGATGGGCAAGGAGTGGAGGAAGGCGGCCATAACGGCCTGCTCTACCTCACGGCCTTTGAGCACCGGAAACTCCTGCGCAATGTCCCGCGCCTTGTCAAGCTCGCCTTCCAGAATCCCGGCCCAGTCCTGCTGTTTGCCCTCGAACTCCTCGTATCGGGCGACGGATGTCAGTTCCCGCGCGGCTTCGGAAAGACCCGCCTTACCCGGGGCGTTCAGAAGCACATTGGCGGCCACCAACGGCGAGGTGTCCCACTTTTCCGAGTCGCGCAAGGCCAGCGCGAAGGTGCGCAGGACCCCGCGAGTCCTCTGGAAGCCTTCCAACTGCGTCCACTTGGAGTAGAAAGCCTCGGTGAGCTCGGGGTGGAAAGGATATGAGGCCAGGTACTGGTCCTCGGCCGCTCTGCGATTCTTCTGAGTCCGTTCGTCAAGGGCCTGGATGCCCTCCAGGGCGGAGACCACGTGCGGCCGGAAGCGTTCGCGGTCGCGGATAGACTCCGGCGTAAAGAAGCGGCGCCGCAGCACCTCGGCCACGTCCTGCTTCTCCACTGGCTGAATCCCCTCCTCTTTCTCACGGCGGAAGATCGAGTAGAGCTCCTGGACGATCTCCTTGCCTAGCTCATCGCTCTTGCGGGGGTCGGTGGCGAGGAGGGATGCGACGACGCATGCCCGGTCAACCTTGGTGGCCGCCTGGGTGAGATACTGAAAAAAGTCTTGCAGCCGATGCCGCCAGGCCGGCTCCAGGGCCACCTTCTCTCTGGCGTACATCAGTACTTCGTCTATCAGCACCAGAGTGGCGAGGCCCTCTCGCTGAGGCCACTCCAACAACTCCCGCAGCAGGTTCTCGGCCGGCGGACTCTCCCGCTCTATATCCTTGCCCTCGGCTTGTAGCAGACGCAACCCGTCGGCGCCGGCGATCTGGAAAGCCAAGACACTCCACGGGTGCCGGAGCCACCGAGCGCTGCCATCCGGCGCCCGCGTCTCCATACCCTTCTCAACGTCCAGCTTGTCGAAGGCCAGAACGGAGACCCGGGCCTTTGCGGGAATGATGCCGCCGGCGTGCTGCCGAAACTCGTGCACGGCCGGAAGGTCCGGTAGCCGGTCCGGATCGTTGACCAGGTGGTAGAGGGTGATGAGCGCGTGGGTCTTGCCACCACCGTAGGTCAGCTCCAACTGCCGCACGGCCTTGTCGTTCTTCCCCGCCAGACGGAGGAGGACATCCTTCACCATTTGCCGGAGATTGAAGGTGGGATAGGTGAGAGCAAAGAATTCCTTTGGGTCCCGGTAGACCGGCCGGCCCATGCCCATCGCCACGTCGTAGAGATCGGCGGCGAAGATGGAGAGGGCCAGGTCGCCTGAGCGCAGGTCGTCCCGCAGCTTCACCACCTGGTGCCAGGGCGTATATGCGATCTTACTCATCTCCGATTTCCTCCTCCGACTGGTATTCCCGGATCCGCCCTCGCTGAACGATCCAAAGCCTTCCGTCAATCGCTCTATCGGCGAGGGCGCCGGTGAGAGTGCGAACGGCATCGAAAAGGTCCTGCGGCGCAGGTCTTGGCGGCAGGCGCAATACAGCAATACCAGCATAATCGGCAGGTTTGAAGACCAATGGATTGCTAAAGTCCAGGTCGAGAGTGACAAGGCACTTGCCTTCGATACGGCATGTTTCAATCACCGTCCTATCCGACGCCGAGCTCAACCCCTGTTCAGGCACCGTGCTCACCTCGTGCCCCGCCTCGCGCAATAGCTCCGCCCCTCGACTACCCAGGTTCTCATCCAGCTTTAGTCTCACGATTTACTCTCAAGACGGACCTCGAAGTACCGCTCGCTGGCGACTTCCGCTCCATAGGCGATGCAAGCGTAGATGTCTTTCTCTTCAAGGCCGGGATATTCTTCAAGTATGTGCTTGATCGTCCAACCGCTAGCCAGGAAGTCGAGGATCAGCGATACCCAGATGCGGTGACCTCGGATACACGGCTTGCCAAAGCAAACATTTGGATCAACGGAAATTCGTTCCAGTAGCTCATTTCTAGTCATTGCAGGCCTCCATCCAACGCCTCTTCCAACCGTCGTCCCTGGCTTTTCCTCGTTGTCACGCCTCCTCCAACCGCATCCGCAACTGCGGGTGCGCCCCCCTTGCGCCAACGTGGTTCATGATGCTCTCCAACAGCGCTCGCTCGTCCGGCTGGTTGTTCTTGCCGGCCAGCTCAATCAGCGCCTGCAGCAGTCGCGGAAACATCGGGTTGCGGCGCAATCCCTGGTCCTCGACGTAGGCGTCCACTTTCTGAACGTCGCCGGCCCGCCACAACTGCATGATGCGGTGAACCTGGTCAATCAACGGCGATGGCCGCCCGCCCGGGTTAAGACCCAAGTCCTTGTGACGGCGCTGGTCCCACCGCTTCAACTTAACTGTGCTGCCACTGGTGGGACCCTCACCCCCTTCCCCTCTCCCAATTGGGAGAGGGAACGAGGGTGAGGGCCCCTCGTCTTCCTCGCCCTCGTCCTCTTCGGCCTCGGCGGCGGCCCCTGACTTGCCGTAAGCCAGCAGGTCGAACCGATCCGCCAGGTCGCGGTCTCGGAGGTTGCAGGACTGGGCGTAGAGAATGGAAGCGCCCACCGGCGCCTCCTCCAAGCCGAAATCGTGGCGGTGAAGCAGGTAGTAGAGAGTTACATCGTCCAGGGCGGAGGCGTCGCCAGGGCCGTTCTGGGTCAGGATGCGGCCCACCACGTAGTCAACCACGATCCGGCGCACCTGCTGAAGGAACTCCGACACCGACATCAGGCTGTCGGGCTGGTCGGCCTTCTTGACAACTGGGTGCTTGCTGTAGGCCTCCAAGGCCGGCCCGGTCGCCGCCCAGACGAAGTCCGGCCCCCGGATGCCGGCGTCCCAGAACTGGCGCAGCTTTTCGTAGATGTTCTGGCGCATCTCCTCCAGCACCTGGTTGTCCCAGCCGGGCCGCGCCTCCGCCGGCCGCTTGCGGCAGACCATCCAGACGGAGGAGGAGAGGGCGGCAGAGCCGTGTGCTCTGGCTCTGGCACCTCGCTCAGTCTGAATTGGCCAGCTTCCATTCACAACGAATCCAGCCCGGACCATAGAAGAAACTAAGGTTTCCCAAGCGTCGGGTTGTTTGTTCGCGAAGACGATCACCATACATCCATCGGGCTTGAGCGATTGGTGGCACGCCTGAAATGAACGAAACATTCCGTCTTCATAAACGGCCTTTGATTTCCCCTTATCACCACCGAACCGGCTGGCATCGTCAATCAGCTCACCGTCACTTCTCTCGTGATCCCATTTGGGGCCGAGGGGCTGTCGGAAGGCTTCGTCAATCTCCGGTGAGAGGCCGTACAGAGTCCGACGGAGCCATATATAGTAGAAATCCATTAAATCTGAGTATGCGATAGCATCGTAGTAAGGGGGGTCGGTGATGATTACATCGCTAAGAACGTGAACGTCCTCGGTCGCAGATTGCTTAACAGCTTGTGGTGTAGCACCAGCCGAGACCGCGTGAGAGCAGTGATCCACGCATTCCGCTACCCACTCGATGGCGCCTTCGTAGCCGGCGGTGAGAGAGGAAAGGGGGTTGACTTCGCAATAGTCCCAAAGAATGGGCAAGGCAAAGCGGGCAAATGTCGGTGCGAGCGCTTCCAGCGCATTTATCCACCGACACCCCGAGCTCGAGTACGAGTTCAGTCGGTCCAGCGTGCATACCAAGTACCCGCTCACCGCCTCCACCCACTCCGGCGGATAGCCCTCGGCCTGCATGGCGTCGCGGGCTGCGCGGGTGTGCTTCACGAAGGTCCCCAGGGCGACCAGTTGGCGCGGTGTGAAGAGCTTGTACCACTGGTCAAAGCCGTAAAGAGGCACCCGGAAACCCAGGGCTTCTTTTTTGGGTAGGGGCTCCGTGGGCAATCCGAAGGGCACATCCTTGAATACTTCGTCTACGTGTTGAGCAGCTTCCTCGGCGGCGACCAACTCGGCCGGCGTTGGCAGGCGGTACTGCTTGCCCTCACCCTGCCCTCTCCCAGCGGGAGAGGGTTTCTGTTCGCCCCTCTCTCTTTGGGAGAGGGGTTGGGGTGAGGGCCCCACCACCACGGCGGTCATCTGGGCCCCCAGCCGGCCGGCCATGCCTTCGGCCCGGATGTCGGCCAGCGTCATCGCAACGGTACCGGGGCCGCCGCAGACGGGACACCAGGCGCCGGAGCGCGACATAGTTCCCTGGCCCACCTCCTGGTCGTGGGCCTGGCGTTGGGCGTTGTTTCCGCCCCTGGCCGGCTCGGCCACTATCTCAAAGTCAACGCCGGTGCGGTCGGCCCGCGGCTTGAGTTCGAGCCGGATGCGCTTGTTGTCCTTGTGGCAGAGCCACTTCGTCTTCAGCAGCGGAATGGTGGCCCGGCAGTTCTTGCAGGCGACGGTACGGGCCCAGAGGTAGGCCACCGTCGGCTTGCCGTCAATCGTCGGGTAAAACCGTTCAAGGTCCTGGCGGGCGCGTTCCAGTACCCAGTTGCCCCAGGCGCGGACGTGGTCGGCGAGGTTGCCGGCCCTCACCTGTTTGCCCTCACCCTGGCCCTCTCCCATAGGGAGAGGGGATTGATGCTGTTTCCCTCGCCCGCTGGGAGAGGGATTAAGGGTGAGGGCGAACTCCGGCAGCGGCCACGTTTGTCCGGCCAGACGTTGGGGGTACTCCAACGTGCACTTCAGGATGAACCAGGCGACCGGGTTGATGTCGCCGGCCGTGACCTCGCAGCCCAGGCGCATGGCCTCCAGCGGGATGGCCCCGCCGCCGGCGAAGGGGTCGAGGACTCTGGGCGGCCGGCCGCCGTAGGCCTTCTTGATCTCCTCGCGGAAGAAGTCCAGGGCCGGCCCGTTTTCCCTTCCCCAATGGAGGATGCCGCCCTCGGTCTCCTCCTTGAGCACCGGTATGTCCCGGCCATTGACCCGCTTGCTGGTGTTGCGAGTGACCAACTGGCCGGCCAGGCGTTCGAGCAGTTGCTTTCGGTCTTGGTCGTTGCCGGGATCGGGTAGCAAGGTTGCGATGAGGGCGGCTCGGCAAGCGGCTAAAGGCCGGCGGGCCGGCCAGATGTGCAGGGTGGAGATGTGGCCGTGCCGGACGTTCTTCTCGTGGACGGAGTCCAGCGACGCCTGCTTCAGCGGAAAGGCGACTTCTATGAGCCGGGGGCCTTCAGTTAAATCCACTGGTCAGTCCTGTTAGGAGATATAACAGTGGGACGTATTAATCTTATCGTCTCGCTAAGCTCCTGACGCAGCTGTTGTCCGCCCGCCGCCGTGTTCTCATAGATGATCCCACGCAGATGCGCTACATCAAATGGAAACTCTGACCGTCCCTTCTGAGAGAGCAAAATCGTCGGCTTCCCTACCGTGTGGGCAATACCAAGCTCATAGAACACGTTCGGGTTTGGAAGAGTAAGGTCCGCTATCACGATACGCGACTCACAGATCGATTTCCAAACGTCGTGCATTATGGCCTGATGCCCGTGAATTTCATCGGCCCGCCGCGATACCATACCTTGTTCTTCTATCGCAGGCTTCACGATTTGATGGTAGATCGGGTCGAGATCTTCATCAAAAGGCATGATGACGAAACAGAGCTTTGGATCCGGTAGAAAGTCAGGCGGTCCAAAGATCGGGGCGATCTTAACCAACTGGGACAACTTTTCGACCCGCTGGCTCTCAGATTCGATCCACTCTTCTGCCCGTGCGAGTAGCACCTCTCGCTGTTGGTCTTCTGGCAGACCAAGTAGCGAACGTGGGATGCTGAGGACGAACGGGTCTTCGAATCCGACGTCCCAGATGGCTGCGTCAGCTATGTCCTGAGTAGAGTACGACTCTGAGGAACGGTCGTAATAGCCAATTGTCGGTATTCCATGTGATCGCTCGCACGCAACGTGAACGTGCGACCGATCCAGTACGATTATCGAATTACAGATCAATCGAGACCGCACCACCGCTCGCCGAATATTTCTTGGATTAGCGACCTCTTCTACAATGGAATCAAAATGATTGACCAGTTGACCAATCTGTTGCCGCAGTCCTTCGTCTAGATCTCCGCCCGATGCCTGCGGGCCAATATTAACAATGGGCATGCTCTAGTTCTCTCCTAGCGCATCAATAAGTCTTGTTCCGCCGCCTCAAACACGCCGGCCTCGTCGATCACCACGCCACCCTTGGCCCGCACCAGCAGCTTGGCGAAGGGGTCCTGCACCCGTTGCAGGCGCGGATTCAGGTTAGCACAATCGTATACCACGTACAGCCAGTAATCATGCCGCAGGTTGGCAGCTTTTGCCCATTCATTGGTAGAGACTTCAATCTCGCCGATGTTCCGCCGGCCTTTCACTTCGAGGCAGCGTTGCTCGCCGTTGGGCCGGCGGGAGAGCAGGTCAAAGCCGGGCCAGCGATCCAAACCGGCCAGCAGCGCCTTCTCCGGCGTCGACACGTCAAGCACCGTCGAGCCTTGCGCCTCTTCGTACGCCCAGGCCACCTGCATGGCGATGCGCTCGACTTCCCTGTCGTGACGTTCGCGGTCGGCCGGATCGCTGGATGGCAGTACCAGAGCATGAGCCAGAAATATCACCTCACCGGGATCCACTAGCTCCGGCTCCTGCCGGAGGGTTGCCAGGGCCCGTTCCTTCCGCTCTCGCAAGGTCTGCTGTTGCTGGCGGACCTCCCCTAGTTTGCGCCGGGCGGCCTGGTCGCCGGCCTCGGCTCGCTCCTTGAGTCTGCTGCGAGTGTCCAGCAGTTCGGCCTCCTGGTAGTCGAACCCTTGCTTCACGAATGTCTCGCGGCTTGCAACCGATTCCGCCAGACGTTGGCGCTGCTGGGAGGCGAGCGGCTGGGCCACCGAATCGTAAAGATAGGACTGCGCCCTAGCCAGGGCTGCATCCACCAGATCGTAGGCCGGCAAGGCCATCGGCGGCACATACTTTGCCGGACGCAGCACCATCAGCAGTTCGACTGGACACTGGCGCAGGTCCCCATCCAGCGGTTGGGTCAGGGCCGCCAGCCGGACGTCGAGCACCTGCTCGTTGCGGTAGGCATCGGGATATTCCAGGTCCGCTCGTCGGACGGTCGTCACCATCGCCAGATGATAGAGGTAGGGTTTGTCGGCATAGGGATCAACGAAGGCGCCGCCCCGGAGGGCGGTCTCACTCATTCGCTCGCAGAAATAAGAGCGGTACCGGTCGAAGAAGGGTTCGCCGGGTCGGAGGAACAGGGCGCGGTCATCGGGGCCCGGCTTGTGAACGGTCAGCGGCAGGCTTTGTCCTTCCGTGGCCTCCTCCAGCGCTATGGCCAGCGGCATAGGGAGTTTCTCCATCTGAAAGTGGCTGCTCAGGTCTCCGTGGATGTCCACACCCAGCCACGGCGCGCTCTTCTCGATGAAGCTGCGCACGTAGCCGGGCAACAGGCGGTGTAACTGGTCTTGCTCGAGTTGCAGGTGGAGGGAGGGCAAGAGCGAGGCAACGTCGCCGCCGGAAGCGCGGAGTCTGGCGTCGGCCTTCTCGTTGGCCCGAACCTGGTCGGCGGTGAGAAAGCCTTGGACCCGATCCGCCTCTTCGTCGGCCCGGTCGTCGACTACTGCCCGCATGATGATCTCGGTCAGCGACACCCCCTCGAATTGCCGGCCGATAACGTCAAAGACCTTGTCCGAGCCCAGTTCTCTGCGTATGGACTCCAGCTTTTCCAGCAGTGTCTTAAGGACCTTGCCTTCACGGGTCTTGTTGGCCACCAGGTTGATCAGTACCACCGGTTCATGGGTTTGCTTGTAGCGGTGGATTCGCCCGAAGCGTTGTTCGATACGGGCGGGATTCCAGGGGATATCGTAGTTAACCATGATCCAACAGAACTGCAGGTTGATGCCCTCGCCGGCGGCTTCGGTGGCGACCATGAAGCGGCAGTTAGTGCGGAATTCCTCCATCTGCGCCTCTCGCTCCGGGTACGGCATGCCGCCATGGATGCGGGATACCTGCCCGGTGTACCCCATGCCCTCCAGCTTCTGGACCAGGAAATCCATAGTGTCCCGGTGCTCGGTGAATATGAGAAGCTTCTCGTTCCGAAAATCTGGGTTCTGGATGACCTCGCGCAGCTTGTCGAACTTGGCCTCCTCGCCGAGGTTGTACACCTTTTGGGCTAGGGCCAGCAGTTCCTCGACCTGAGCCTTCTCGGCGTGAAGTTCGGCCAGCGTTGCGGCCGCCGTGGCGCCCATGGCCTCCTCTTCGGCAGTCTCGCGCTCTTCACGGCCATCAGTTGAGGTTTCTTCATCGCTAGTCTTGGTATCTTCGATGTCCTTTACCTCGAGTTGCCGCTGTTGCATCTGTAGCTGCTCTTCGGATAGTTCATGGGCTATTACCTGAGTGACGTGATCATCCAGGCGATTACGGCGCCGCTCCAGCGACCTCAGGATGGCCCAGGTGGAGCTAGCAGCCCGCCTTTGTAGCACACTCATCGCCAGGCGAGCCGCCGAGCGGTTGAGGATACGGGCCTGGTTGTAGTAGCTGCGCACGTATGATGTCACCTGCTCGTAGAGGTCCCACTCCAGCGGTGTAAGGTCGAAGCCGGCGGTGTCGCTGACCCGAGTTGGATAGATGCGGGAGCCATCGAATCGGACCATCTCTTCCTTGGTGCGGCGCAGCATCCGCTTGGCTCGCTCCTCGGAGGGGAAGCTGTTGAAGGCATCTATGGTCCGAAGGAGTGTCGGCTCCAGGAGACGCCATAACGCATAGTATGGGAAGTCCTTGCCCATATGAGGCGTTGCGGTCAGTAGGAGTAGGTGGCGTGAGTGCCATGGTAGATGTCGTGGCGGGCGGGTTTCCTGCAGCGGCTCCGCTCCGGCCAGGAGCTCCGCTAGCTTGTACCGGTCAGTCGTATCATAGGCGCCATCGGTGTCGCGGCTTGCGGATAGCTTGTGCGCTTCGTCGAAGACCACCAGGTCATAAGGTTGAGTGTCGGTTGCCGCCAATCGCTCGAAGGCCCGTTCGCCGGCGAGGGTGTCGAGGCTCACGATGACGAGATCGCTCCCCGGCCCGGCAAACGGATTGTCATCCCGGCAGTCGGAACCCATCACCTCGCGAAATTGCATGGAGAACAGGACGCGCATCTCCCGCTTCCAGTTCCCAACCAGGCCGGCGGGAGGCACGATGAGCACGCGCCGAAGCAGCCGGCGGTTGAGCATCTCTCGAATGTAGAGACCGGCCATAATGGTCTTTCCAGCGCCCGCATCATCAGCCAGGAGAAAGCGCAGGCGCGGCTGCGCCAGCATGTGGTGGTACACCGCAATGATCTGATGCGGCAGCGGGTCGATGAGGGCAGTTTCGGTGCCAAAGACGGGGCTGAACAGATGGCCAAAGCGAAGGCGTTCTCCCTCTACAAACGACCGCACCGTTTCGGGCTCAGCCTGGAAATCAGTGCGGGGTGCACGTGGGAACGGCGTATACTCGGCCTGGCCTTCGCTGATAATGCCTTTCGGTCCGCGAGGAAGGTCTGAAGCCTGTTGGGCCAACGCAAGCAGCGCTCGCATTGCCAGTCGGTTCGGACGCGACTGGCCATTCTCCCAGCGACTGACAGTGACGTAAGTGACACCCAGACGCTCAGCCAGTTCAGCCTGGGTGACGCCAATTTCAGCGCGAAGTCCTCTTATCCATTCAGGAGAGCCTATTGTTCCGACTACCACGACCGAGCCCCCAGACGCAGATTTAACAAACTATAACAAACGGGAAACATCCCTTCAAGCACACAATGAACACGAGCAAGGGCAAAACCTGCTTAGTCAGCGGACACTCCTGAGATGGTCATCATCGTTGCTTGACTTCTACCGCTTCATAGTGATGTATGTACTGACACCGTCCAGGGAGCAGACTATGACCACCCTCGTTAGCTTCGCCGGCGACGCAGCCGGCTGGCATCGCGCCTTTTACGCCTTCCTCGCCGAGAAGGAGCGCCGCTCCGGCTCCCGGCGCACGGTCGAGGGCTACTCGCGGATGCTCCAGTATTTCTTCGGCCGCGCAAACAAGCTACCCGACCAGGTGACGGTGCAGGACGTCTTCGCTTACGCCCACGGCACCGGCATTTCGGGCAAGAATCCCTCCGCCATCACCATTGCCGCCCGCATCGCCTGCCTCAGTTCTTTCTACCGGTTCCTAATTCGGATGGAGATCGCCCAGTCGAACCCTTGCGACAAACTCCAGCGGCCACAGGTTTCACCCAGCCCACCGCGGGGCCTCAGCGGTGACCAGGTACAGAAACTATTATTGGTTCTTCCCGACTCGCCCGTGGGTCTGCGAGATCGCGCCATCATTCTGACGCCGGTGCTCACGGGACGCCGGCGGGCCGAGGTCATGGGAATGAAGGCCGGCGACATCAGTCTCGAGAGCGACGTGGCCTACTACACCTACCGGGGCAAGGGCGGGAAGCACGGTCGAAGGGAGCTTCCACGGCCGGCCTTCGAGGCGATCCGAACAGCGATGGCGGCATTCGGGTTGGAACTGGCGGTGATACCACCACGTGACTCGATTTGGCCCTCGTCTGTACGGAACGGCATGGGCGTTTCAAGTGGGACGTTCTACGGCAACCTCCAGCGCTACTTCCGCCAGGCCGGGATCGCGCCGGCCGGCGTCCACATCTTCCGCCACACCGCCGCCAAGTTGCGCCGGGACGCCGGCGAGTCGGTGGAGGAGGTCAGTCGCTTCCTCGACCACAGCTCGCTAGCGGTGACGACGGTCTACCTGCGGCGGTTGGAGGGGCAAGACGACCCGGGCTGGAGGAAAGTTGCAAGCGCCATCGGGGTTGGCTAATTGCTATGATCGGTGAGCCACGAAGAAGCCGAGTGTGCAGTGTGCTGTTCGGTCACGTGCCGAAGCAGACACCATCTACCAATGGTGTGCTTGGCGAGAGACACCACTGGCCAGAATCACACGAATTGTCTCCAGAGCCAGCGGCGTCTAACATTAACTCCACAGACTCATAATGTTCATCTTTGACTTTTGACTGGTTTGATGCGGCCAGAGAGCTTAGCTAATCAAGAGCTTGGCCACCCCGACTGCGAAGATTCGGTGTCAGTGAGCCGGGAGACCAGGTCGATAAGGGAATGTGATGCCAGATGGTTGGATCGCCAGAAACCGCAAATCTGACGGCCGCGCCAGGATGAGAGAATTCTGAATCACAGTTCGCGGAGGCGGTTTACGTCAGTCGAAGATAGCTTCGAAGTTCCATTAGGCCCCCAAGAGATTCACAAGCTTCTAGTTGACTTCCTGGAAAAAGAACCTCTACGGCCGCTTCCAAAGAGTTTCCCCCTCGTGGATGGTCGGCACGACGAATATGGTTCTTTGGTTTTCGTTCGTCCTGACGACGGGGAAGCTCCTCCGACATACCGGCGCACCTTCTGGAAACCGGCCCTCATCATCCACGTCAGAATTGCGCATCGCACGGACCTTTTCAATAGGCTCTTTGGCGGCGGCCCTTTTCGGGCAGTGGAGCCCGCTGAAGGAGAGTCCACGGAGCTAGGGCTCGCCAGGCTGGAGTTCCTGCAAATGTCCTCTCGCCGATGGCGGATCGAAGTAACCAAGTACGAAGAGAACTACCTCCAACTGGATGTAGTAGATCGGATAACGGATTACCTGAAAAGGCTGTACAAACCGCGTAAACGGCCCAGCGGAATACGTCTAGAAGACCGAGAAGCGCCAGGAACTGGCGAAGAAACTGGACGAATACGTAACGCATCGAAAATCAGGAAAGAGTCAACGTCTCGCGGCTGAACTCACGGGCAAAAGCCTGAATACACTGAAAGCGTGGGCTAAGCTGCTCGTGCGCAATCTTCCCTGATCAATTCGTGTCAATTTGACACGAATTGACGAGACTTCCGACGGAGAATTTGGACGTGACCACGTGGTCGGCCTATTTTCTCGTTGGGATTAGGGAATTGAGCAGCCTTTCGACTCAAGAATATCGTGGCCAGTCCCCGACTTCGGATACCGCGGCCGGCCGGCGTCGCCAAGATTTCGTGTGGGTGGAGCGCCACCCACTCACGGGCGCCCAGCAGTGTCGCCTCGTGACCCTGCTGGCTTCTGGCATCGAGCGCTATCTTCGGGCACGGGGACACCTGGCCCCGCAGGTTGACTTGCCGGCCGGCGTATGGCTGTATGATGCCCATGACGACGGCGACGAGGCGTTCGGTGGCTAGCGAAACTGCCCTCCGTTCCCCTGCGGCCACCTCCCAGTCGGTTTTGCCAATCCGCCGGGTTGCAATCGTGACGCGGGTCTCCTCCGAGCGCCAGGCATCCAACGACGAGGGCTCGCTCAAGACCCAATTGCAACGCCTGCGCGCCCACATCGAATATAAGCGCAACTGCGGCGAGCAATGGCAAGAGGTCGCCGTCTACGAGCTGCGGGCGATCTCCGGCAAGAATTCCCTGCGCAGCGCCGACTTACAGCTGCTTTTCGGCGACATCGAGTCTGGTCGTGTGAGCACCATCCTCTGCACGGCGCTCGACCGCATCAGCCGGTCGGTCAAGGACTTCCTGAACTTCTTCGAGTTCCTCGCCGCCCACGGCGCCGAGTTCGTCTGCCTTAAGCAGAACTACGACACCACCACTGCGCATGGGCGACTTTTCGCCACCATGATGGTCCTCCTCGCGCAATTCGAACGGGAGCAGACGTCCGAGCGCACCCGCGACGCCGTTGCCGCACGGGCCGAGCGCGGCCTGTGGAACGGCGGCCGGCTATTCGGCTACGACCTCGACCCCGAGCGCAAGGGCTACCTACTCGTCAACCAGAAGGAAGCGGAGATCGTTGGCTTCGCCTTCGAGACCTATCTTGCCCGCGGCTCTATCGCCGGCACCGTTGACGCACTCAATGCGGCCGGGTACCGCACGAAGGCCTACACCTCGCGAAACAATGTCGATCACGGTGGCTCGCCCTTCTATGTCAGCCTGGTCCAAACCCTCCTCCAGAATCCAGCACACATCGGGTTGAAGGAAGTCGGCAAGATCAAGCGGCTCCGGGCCGGCGGCGTCCACGCGGCGAAGCGTCTGGTCCCAGCGCTCTGGCCCCCCATTGTAGACCGGGAAACCTTCGAAGCGGTTCAAGCGCTTATGAGAGCCAACGGGCAGACCCGTACGAACCAGGCCAGGGAGGTCCGCCACGCCTACGTGCTGAACTCCGGGCTATCTTCACGGTGCTGGGCTAGGTCTCTTGCCAACGCTGGGTCTGTTCCTATTCCGCTGCCCGTTGCTCTTGGCTAGCCTTGTCAAGCGTCTCCTTTAGCAATCCTTCCAAATGGGGAGGCAACTGGCAAAACATCCAGTCGATTGACGCCACTCCTATTCTGGTTGCTCTGCGCTGAGCAAGCTGGAGAAAACCTTCATCTGTAAAAATCATCAGTCTCTTGACACCAGGTGGGAGTGCTGCGATGTAGTGAAGTTCCGCTAACGCCTTGTGGATCCCGCCAGTGTTCTCTCTTCCGGTCCTTGTCTTCGGTCTATTACATAGAATGCACCCAACTATGGAACTGTCTTCTGAGACAGCGTCGAAAGCGTAAGTATGTCCAGTTGGTAGCTTCACAGATTGCTCTTTAAAGGAGTGGCCAGGGAACTTTACAGAAAGCCAACTCTGCACATATGGCTCCACCTCGGACTTTATCTTGCTGGTGTCTGCCATTTACCTACCCTCCTTTTCTGCGCTCCCCGCCGTTAGTCCGGTAAAATTAAGGCTCCCCGAGCAGGATTCGAACCTACAACCTTGCGGTTAACAGCCGCCCGCTCTACCGTTGAGCTATCGGGGATCGCAGCTTGATTTTAGGTTTGCAGGCTAACACCTGTCAAGCGGATGTGCCAGCGACAGATTGGGCGTGACATCCAGGTCGAGGCCGGAGCGCTGTCCCAACCGCAGCCGGTAGTAGCCGGCGGCGGCGATCATTGCCGCGTTGTCGGTGCAAAGTGACAGTGGAGGATAGACCGCTTCTTGCCCTAGCTTCTGACTGGTCCGGTCGCGCAGAGCGAGGTTTGCCGCCACTCCGCCGGCCAGCAACACCTGCTTCACGCCAAACTCCTGCGCTGCCCGCACAGTCTTAGTAACCAGGACGTCCACCACCGAATCTTGGAACCCGGCCGCCAGATCAGCCTTCGTAAAGCCATTCGGCTGAGCGACCATCCGCTCGTGCATCCGTAGCACCGCCGTCTTCAGCCCGCTAAAGCTGAAATCGTAACTCTCGCCCAGCCAGGCTCGCGGCAGTGGGGCTTTGGCGGGATCGCCCTCGCGCGCCAGCTTTTCGATGGCCGGCCCGCCGGGATAGCCCAGTCCCAACATGCGGGCGATCTTGTCAAACGCCTCGCCGGCGGCGTCGTCCCGCGTTTTACCCAACCGCCGATAGCTACAGTGGTCATTCATCAAGATGAGGTCGGAATGACCGCCGGACACGATCAAGCAGACCAGTGGAAAGCGTATCTCCCGGCCGATGAGCCAGTTGGCGTAGATGTGACCTTCCAGATGATTCACGCCGATCAGTGGCAGGTCAGCGCCAAAGGCGACCGCCTTGGCTGCGTTGACGCCGACCAGCAAGGCGCCGGCCAGTCCAGGCCCGCAGGTCACCGCCACGCCGGCCAGGTCGCCGAACCGGACGCCGGCCTCGGCCAGCGCCCGTCGGATCGTTGGCGTGATCGCCAGCACATGTTGACGCGACGCCACCTCCGGCACCACCCCGCCGAAACGTTGGTGAATCTCGATCTGAGAGGCGACGACGTTGCTCAGGATGCGCCGGCCGCCGGCCACCACGGCGGCTGACGTTTCATCGCAAGAGGTCTCGATACCGAGGATGAGGCTATCTTCACTCAATAGGTCTTTATCTCCGACACATCAGTGGCCATTAGCGACGCAACACCATAAGCGGACCAAGTCTTGGTTATTTACCTCACAAAATTATATCCGAGCAAAACGTCATCTGACCGGGAAGACCATAGCAAAGAACACGCGTCACCAAAAGGCAAGGGCTGCCCTCGTGAGCCTCCTGATGACCGACGGACGCGGTCCGAAGAATCCTGAGCCAGCAGGTAGAATTAGTGCATAATCAGATGACATTTTCGGGAATACCGTTT
>JBCLEL010000012.1:0-18994 GCA_038913435.1 Chloroflexota bacterium | reverse complement strand
CCCCCCGTCAAAGGGGGCTTACGCCCCCTCTGCACTCCCCCTAGCCTGCCTTCAGGCCGCGTTCCAAGCGCCCGGACTTGAGTCCGGCGACGCAGACCCGCTTCTCACACACCTCTAAGACCTCGTTTGAGTTAACACTAGGCGGGCTGCCTGGGGCTACCTCTGCGCTTGCCATGGTCTAACCCTATATGTAATCAGGCTTCGTCCACCATTTCAGTGTATCGTCAATCGTTTCGGTGATGGGCCGACTCCTCAGACCAAGCTCCCGCCGCGCCTTAGCGCAATCGTAGTGCTGGCCATGGACCAACCCATTTACAGCCGTCAACAGGTACATCTCACCTCGACCAAGCAGATAGACGTTAGCTGTCTCAGCCAGGCAGGCCAGCGCCTTTGCCAGAGAAGCCGGCAGCCCGATAGCCGGCGGCAGCCGGCCGGCCCTTAGCGCGATGTTGCAAAGCAGCTCGTGGCTGGTCAGATTGTGCCCGCCGAGCAGGTAACGTTCGCCGGCCCGGCCTCGTTCCAATGCGTTCACCATCGCCGTTGCCAGGTCGCGCACGTCAATGACGTTGGTCTTGCTATTTATGTAGAATGGCAGCCAGCCAGCGGCTACCATTCGCACCAGCCGGCCGACCATCGGCTTCCGGTCGCCGGGGCCAAGCGTCAACGTCGGATTCACCACTACCGCCTCAGAAAAACGGAGAGCGTGGCGTTCCATCTGGAACTTTAGCTCATGATAGAGATCGCGAGTTGAGCCGGGTTGGTAGTGGTCTTCTTCGCAGGCCAACTCTCGGCCTGGCGGGGGTCGGCCGAAGGCGCTGAGCGAGCTGGTATATACCACCCTCTCAACGCCGGCCCGACGCGCCGCCGCCAGCGCATTTTCGACGCTGGCTAGCGCCGGCGGCAGTTGCCGCCGAAAGCCGAGGCCACTTTTAGGATAGTAGCCGGCGCAATGAACCAGCGCCTGGCAGCCGGCCAGCCCGGCCTCAAGCGAGGCCGGCTCATATAAGTCCACCATTGCCACCTCGGCGCCGCTGATCTCAAGCACCGAACGAGCGGCCAGCCGGCGGACCAAAGCCCGCACAGCATAACCTCTATACAGCAGCTCGGTCACGACTGCGCCACCGATAAAGCCCGATGCGCCGAGAACCGCCACTTTCATAGGCTGTCTAAGCCCTCATCGCCCGTTCGGCCTTGCTACTTGCCGACGGCTTGAGGCCGTGCTCCTGCCGCAACTGTTGGACGAAAGCGATCAACTCAGCCTCCGGGCCGGCGACAAGCTCCACCTCGATCTCGTAATCGCACCAGTCTGGACGGTCCGGCCGGCTGACCAAGTCCAGACACAGCTTGAGTCGAGCCTGACCTGTATCAACAATTAGCGCCGTCCGGTCCATCACCAACGTCAAGACCGGCGCCAGCGGGCGCCGGCCGATCACCCGTTCGGCATAAAACAGCGGTATCGTATGAAATGACGGTTGCGACGGATTGTAGTCAGGCGGCACTACCACTTCCGATTCCTGTCGGCGAGACACTTCGCCGGCTACCTGACCGCGCTTGAATGACAGCAGCGTGCCCTGCGGTTCACCTCTGCGCAGACGCAGCGAGCAATGTTGCGCGGCTAGCCGTCCATCCTGGGTATCATAATAGACGGTCTCCAGCTGGCGCTGGCTAGATTCCACCACCGGCCAGCCGGCCACCTCGCCGGCGCCGGCTAGCTGGACCAGCAGCCCGGCGTCGGCCAAAAACTTCGCTTCTATTTCCATTGTCGCCCGCCAAAAAAAGGGGCCATCTCAATTAGCCCAACATCTACTCTCACGCGACCCTGCCAATAATCGGACTGGTGGGGGTGAACCGATGATTCATCCCCACCAAAGCTATATAATCTTGGTCGAAACAAATAATAATTGCACAATTCAGTTAGGAGCGTAGGCATTGGAACTTTACGGTCACGATCGGCAGAAGGTTATAGTAATTGACAACGATATGGAGTCGGTAGAACCGCTGCAACGAAGACTTCAAGAACGAGGTATTAGAATCGTCCATCTCCGCGTGGGCGCTAACGCCAAGCAAATCGTGAAAACGGAACGGCCGGCCGTGATCATGATGGATCTGATGCTACCCGACGTTGATGGCAAGAAGATAATCCGCGAGCTGAAAGACGACTGGGACACCAAAGGGATCCCCATCTTTGTTATATCCAACTATGTCGGCCGGCTCGACCGTAAGACCGGCCCATCGGTTGAGGGGGTCTATTCTAAGCCAATTGACTACGACCGGCTCATACAACACGCTGAAGGCGTCGCCGCCGGCCTGAAGATCTTCACCCAGAGCAATATGTAGCGCCGGCCCTGCTGATGAGCCTTATATATGAGATTGCTTCGCTACGCTCGCAATGACGCGGGTGGTTGTCATTGCGAGCGTAGCGAAGCAATCTCCTAACGCCGCCTGGGGAATACGTAATTCCTCTACGAATGGCCGTTTGCGAGGGGGATGAGCGAAAGGCACCTACTGCGCCAACGCTTCACCGATTCCCAGGTCAGCCGGCCCGGCGTCCGGCGCTTGGCGGGCCGCAACAACCGCCGCTTCCACCTCAGCCAAAACCTGCTCTTCAATAGCGGCCAGTTTATCCTCGGTGACGCCGGCCGCGATCAGCCGCTGGCGGTGGGCCGGCAGCGGGTCTTTCTTGCGCCACTCGGCGACCTCCGCCGGCGGACGGTAGTGGGCTGGGTCTTCCGCCCAGTGCCCGCCTAGCCGGTAGGTGCGCGCCTCGATCAGACTGGGGCCATCGCCGGCCCTTGATCTGGCAACGGCTGCCTGCGCTGCCTCATGCACCGCTAAGACATCGTTGCCGTCAACCGATAGGCCGGGCATCCCATAGCCGGACGCGCGGTCGGCTATTGAAGCGATTGGCAGGTAGCTCGAAACATGCATCGAGATGGCGTACTGGTTGTTCTGGCAGAGAAAGACGACCGGCAGCTTCCAGATGGCGGCCAGATTGAGGGCTTCGTGAAAGTCGCCCCGGTTGGCGGTGCCGTCGCCGAAGGTTACTAGGGCAATCCGGTCGCAACTGCCGTTGGGCAGGTCGCGGTCAATACGAAAACTGAGCGCCGCCCCGACCGCAACCGATAGGCTGGTGCCGAGGTCGCCGGAGACCCAGGGAGCGGCAAACACGCCGGGCGGGCCGGTGAAGGCCGGCGACCGTCCCCGCGAGTAGCCGATTGACTTTCCTAACACCTGGCCGACCAGCCGTTCTAGCGAGGCGCCCTTCATCAGATAGGCTATAAACGTCCCTCGATAGTGGGGCGAGGTGAAATCATCCGGCCGCAGGCCGTAGAATGCGCCGACGATTGCCGCCTCCTCGCCTTCGACCGGAAACCAGCGCGGGTTCAGCTTGCAGCAGGCGTCCTCCAGATGCCGGCAGAGGCGCATCAGCCGGTACATCTCGGTTTGGTCACTAATCGGTATGGTCAATGGTTCTAGCGATCTTCAGGCAGCAATTGGTTATAAAGTCTGGCGCGAAAGGAGGACTTGGCTGGTGCGACCACTAGGGTAAAGATAAAACGCAAAGGGACGCTGAACATGCTCGTCTATGTATTGAAGCCAATCCCACTTGTTCAGCACCAGCCGGAGTACGTAAGCTCGCTTCTCGTGACCGCTGGTTTTCAAAACAATCCCGACCCTTTCCTTGATAATGATTTCGCGCTCTTTTGCGGTTTTGAGGATCTGTTTGTTGCAACTAAATACCAACCAGCCCTGTTTTCCTGCTCCGGGAAGCCATTCCGGGTCCTTTGCACCAAGGGGGAACGCCATCTTAAACGGTAACACCTCCGCCAATTCCACTAACCTGAGCGCCTCCGGTACTCTCCTTCCCAGGTCTTCATCGAACAACAGGATCACGCGGCGAGCCCTGGTGCGTGCCGTAAAGCTGACTGGATGATTTTAGGATCCAGGTCAAAATCACTGGCGATAAACTCGATGTCATAACCAGATCTAAACATCTTGTAGATCGTCTCTATAGTGACACCCCTGCTTCGAATTGTCGGCTTGCCGGCGGCATAAAGTGGGTCTACCACAATGGGGACGTCTCTACCGGCCGGAGACCAACGGGCAACTAATAAATCAGATTCGAACCCGAATTCTTCTATGAGCTGCACGACTGGCCCAGGCAGCGCCCACTGACCGCCCTTGTCCAGTGAGAGTAGATGGGGACCAGGTTCTTCCCTTTCAAACTCCTGAAAGATGTGCACTCCGTCAGTCTTGAGCTTCAAGCTGGCAAACGGGTGTTCTATACCTAAATTCCTTTTCGCGTAATCGTGGGCGTGTCGCAATCGTTCGAGCGTAACGCCCTTCTTACGGAATCGCAATACAACCAAGATCTCCGCGAGCATCAAGAACGATATTTCTGTCGGCTGCTCTGTTTTTGGTAGCCCTGGGCCGAAAACGGGCTGCATTCCGTATTCAGGCGCCTTATATCCGTGCAACCAACGTCTGATCGTGGTGGGATGCACTTTGGCAAACTTGGCCGCCTGGCGAACGGTATACATCGGACGGGTGCGCCACCCGTCGAGATCAGGTGAAACCATAATCCGCTCTCCATTAGTTGGCTCGATAATCATGGCGCTCTGCTTTACTAGCCTACATTCTATGAGAATAACGATACAAGCGCGATAGGCATCACCGCGCCAGCCAACCGCCATCCACGAAAAAGGTCTGGCCGGTGATATAGCCGGCGGCCGGCGATGCCAGGTACACTACCAGGCCGGCCACCTCCTCCGGCTGGCCCATGCGGCCCAGCGGCGTCTGGTCGAGGATCATCTGCTTCAGCTTAGGGTTCGCTTGCATCGCCTTGCTCATATCGGTGTCAATGTAGGCCGGCCCGACGGCGTTGACCAGGATATTATGCTCGGCCCACTCCAGCGCCAGCACCCTGGTCAACGACTCGACGCCGGCCTTGGCCGCGCAGTAGGCTGCCAATCGCGGTAAGCCGGCGCGCGCGCCAATTGATACGATGTTTATGATACGTCCGCCGTGACCGGCGGCGATCATCCGCCGGCCGGCCGCCTGGTTACAGAGAAAGGCGCCGGTGAGGTTGATCTGGATGACCTCGTTCCACTCGTCCTCGGTCAGTGATTCAGCCCGCTTGTAGTACGGGCTGATGCCGGCCGAATGGACCAGCGTGTCGAGTCGCCCTAGTTTGTCCACGCAGTCGCTGACCATCCGTTCAACGTCGGCGCTCCGACTGACATCGGCGACGATGGCGACGGCCCGCCGGCCGGCTTGCTCGACACGTTGTCGTGCACTTTCAAGACGCTCGGCGTTGCGGGCGGCTAGGGCAAGGTCAGCGCCGGCCTCGGCCAGCGCCTGCGCAATCGCCAGGCCGATGCCCCGGCTGGCGCCGGTGACCAGCGCGACCTGGCCGGTGAGGTCATAAGGGCCGCCTGGTGTCGTCACTCCAATCCGGCCAGCCGGCGGGCGTAGCTCATCGCCCGCTTTGGATCGTAGCTGCGGAAAATCGCCAGCTTCTCCGCTTCAAGCGAGCCTTCGGCGTGGACGGCTAGCACCTGTTGATACCCACCAAAGTCGCCAACGGTCAGGTCCTGGATCAGGCTCAAAAGGCGGAGGCGGTCGCGGGCGGAGACATCCTTGCCGGCCAGATAGCGTTCTATCGCGCCGGCCGTCTCCGGATTGTCCAGGTCCTCGGCGCTGGGGCCGGTCACCAGCAGACCACCGGCCAGGTCCTGCACCTGCTTGATCGCCTGGTGGTAGCCGCCGGCGAAGTGCCATTTGGCGATGTTTGTCAGCAGCGGGTCCGGCGCCGCGACCCCCGGCGGACGCAGCTTGCACTTCAGCGCCGCCTGCCGGATCAAAGCCCGCATGGTTTCTGAATAGGCCGCCAGCCAGGTCAGCTTTTCGCGGACATGGCCGGCCCCGCTGATGCCGTTGAACTCGGCGATCTGATAGGCGGCGCCAACCAGCGCGTCAACCAGCGGCAGCTTGTAGGACACGGCGGTGAAGCGGTGGAACTCGACAAAGGCGAGCGCCACGGGGCCGGCCGCCTGCCATTCGCCGGCCAGAAACACCCGCTCCCAGGGAACGAAAACGTCCTCAAAGACCGTCAATGTCTCGATCATCCGGTGTCGGCTGCTGATCGGATGCTCGAACGGTTTGCGGTCCGGCGCGCCATAGGCGCTGGCGATCAGCTTCAAACCCGGCGTGTCAATCGGAATGGCGAAGGAAACGGCGTAGTCAGCGTCGGCCTCCGACAGCGCCCTGGTTGGCAGGACGATCATCTCGTTGGCGTTCACCGAGACCGAGGTGTGCGCCTTTGCGCCGCGGACTACGATGCCATCCGGCCGGCGTTCAACGATCCGCAGGTAGTAGTCGGGATGCGCCTGGGCTGCTGGGCCGAGGCTGCGGTCGCCTTTCACGTCGGTCTGGGCAACGCAGAGGGCGAGATCGTTGTCGCGGCAGTAGCGGTGGTAGGCCCGGACTCGATCCAGGTAATGAGTCCCCGCCTGGCCGTCAAGCTCTTGGGCGACGATGTGTAGAGCGTACAGCGCGTCAGTGCCGATCTCTTTTATCAGCACAACCAGCGTCGCGCCGGCGGCTGTGGCGGCCTCGATCAGCTGGCTGCGCTTTAGCAGATCGTCAGCGGTGGTTGGCGCCTGGTAGTAGCGGCTGTAGGTGTGGCCGGCCTCCTCGACAACCGCCAGCTTGCGGTGGGCCGGATCAGCCGCCAGCTCGTAGTCAATCGCGGCGTGGTCAACGGCGACCGTGATGACTGGATGGGTGGTGACATCGGCTACCCGCTGCCCACGGAAGTAGACCCGCCGGTTGTCGCGCAGGCTGGCCCGGTACTCATCTGCTGTTCTGAGCGCCATACTACGTTTTACTTACGTCAGCTTGCACGCGATCTAGCCACATCTCGCACCGAGACCAGCCCATTTTCGCGCAACAGGTAGATCGTCTCTTGAATCCGCTCATCGGAGGCATCGTCCTTTTGCAAGTTAAATCGGTCTCTAACTTCCTGAGTGATTCGTTCAAGGTTTGCTGCCAGGGCTTGTTCCGGCGTATCGCCCTCCACACCGTCAAGCAGATAGTAGGCCGGTATGTCACCGTCATAGAACAACACTTCGTATAGCATCTAGTTGCCCCCTATAAGCGCTATGGGACTCACGATTCGCCTCGATTATTGATGTTTTTCAGATTATTTTAGTCTTTGCCTTCTTCTGTGTTGCGCCTTCATACTTTGCTTTTGATTCCATCACAAATAGCGCAAGTTGCTCTATCCCTTTGGCATCAGATTCAGGAAGCTGGGATCGCTGCATCTCGGCACTTACCCCGACGCAAGCGACTAAGTTTTCCATCTCTTTCATCGCCCAGGCAAGCGTAAGCGGCTCACTAGCATACTTTCCATTGGCCAGAGCTTTTGTGTAATGCTCAATAGTCTTCCCCATCACGATGGTATAAACGTCTACCTCGCTGAGTGGCATTCCCGATTCCAGTGTGCGGCGCGCCCACAAAACTGCGTCCTTTAGGATATGGTCTTTTAGAGATGGCCAGTTGCACTCGACCCACGAACTTGGTCTTTTGCGACACACTAGAACACAATCGTAACGTATGTTGCCCTCGCTACTATGTACCTCGCCTCTACCTTCAGAGCGCACTATTGGTGCGGCCGAGACGTAAAAACCTGCGTCCAGCAGAAGTTGGGCAATCCCTTCCCAGGCCCAAGTCTTATTGTGATGAAACGTGAACACTAGCAACCCATCGTCTTTTAGAACACGATGGCATTCGACAAACACTCGCCGCAAACCTGCGTTAAAAAAGTCTGTCGTCTTTCCTAGTTTGTCGTTCTTCACGATTTCACCTGGGCGGCTAGATAGCTCAGGCTCGAACCAAGCGTAATTATCTTTCAGCGCAAGTCGCAGCCAAACGTAGAAAAAGTCAGCGAGTTCCGAATACTGGACATTGTCGAAGTAAGGCGGATCAGTGATTACTGAGTCAACCGACTTGTCGGGGATGAAAGACAAGTCTTCAGAACTTTGGCAGCGTAACAGCGTGGCACGGTCGGTGCGCCTCAGTTCATCGAGGTCGTTTACCAGTTGTCCTTCAATTCGCTCGTCGCCTGTGCGCTTGCTATAGCGTTGACCGCGCAGATTCGTCAGTCGCTCGTGCGGGTTCTGGCAGTAGACTTTTGCCTTGCGCACCTTCTCAAAGCACTTCCGAAAGGTGCCTCGACCAAACTCTGTGCCCCAAACGTTGTTCTCAGCCGGACGCTCGATCGGATGGAAAGCGTGTAGCGAGAAGAAAAGAGAAATTTTATGCCATTCGATCTCATATTTGCAGAACATGTTGTTAGTATTTAGGCAATCCGAGAAGGCAGTAACCATCAACTCACGGATATTATGTTCCTGTATGCGGAGAATTTGCTCAAGCAGGATGGACAAACAAAGCAACTGGCGCTCATTGAACATCTGCCAGAAATAGGCGTATCCGTGATTAACTGGGCGGGGATCACTACGTCCCTCTGTCGGAATTGCCTGACGTGGGAACAACAAACTTTCCTTGCGTCGCTCAAACTCTACTTTTGTTTGCTCCCACAACCTTACGTCACTATCGTCTATGCGTTTGAAGAATCGACCGCATGTTGTGCAGTAGCCCTCCAAGGCGTGTAGCTCCATATCAAGCGCAGTTCCTTTGCGCCCAACCGCGTGTAGCAGTTTTTGTACCTCGCCACACTCTGAGCACTTAAAAATGCCACGCCCTGACACACCATTCCGTGGGTCAAAGACTTCTCCACACTCCTGGCAGGCCGTCTTCGGATTGTACCCAACCGTCTCAATGATTTGTAGACAGCGGGGGCACAAGCAAACGTTGGTGTGATCACGCAGCGACAGTTCGTAGTTGGGAAAGAGTCTGACCTTAGCATCGCATTTCGCGCATTTGGCAATCTTCACCCAAAAGTAATACATCACGTCCGCGCTGTGCCCATTTGGACAGGTGGTGCGGTAGTAGTACTTGATTCGTTCACCCACTAGTTGTTCAAGATCACGAAACGTGGCGTCCAGGGCATTAAGGTCAACAGGTTCAACTTCTTTCTTAGTTACGAACCACGCAACCGGATTAATGTCCACGCCGATAACTTTGCAGCCCAGCCGCAACGTCTCCACTATCGGTGTACCACCACCCATGAATGGGTCGAGCACTATTTTCCCTTGCAGGTCTGCCCCATCGCAGAACTTGTGCCAAACGCTGACTTCTGGCTCATCATCGTGGCTGAAAACCGAAAGCGTAATCATCCGGAAAACACTCCCCAACCGCCGGGCCCACCACTTGTGCATCCGGTAGACAGGCTTCTTCGAGTTACCTTCACTCAGTGCAATAGGGTTCAACTTTTCAACAGGGAAATACCGTTCAATGAAGGTCATGTATGCTACCAACTCACGAATTTTTATCCAGAAGGTTCTTCCACATGGTGCTACCACTTGCACCGTAGATTAGCTGAAACTCCCTTTGCAGCTCTGTGATTTTAGCGTCCAGGATTTCTGAGAGCGTCTGACCTCGCGCATCCCTAAATGTTTCGCCAACCTCACCCGCTATTGAGTAAATTTCATCAATGCAGTTTGGGTCGTCGGACATGAACTCCCAAAATTGTCGACCGACAAGCCAATCCACGTTGCTGTATTTCTTAACAGTGCTCATTACTTGCTCACGGGTGCCATAGCACATCCCTAAAATAGCGACAGAGCCGCGGTTTCGCCTTTGCACAGATAGGAGAAGCCCGGACATATGCTCAACTGCCGCCTTGTCCATCGTAGACGGGCCACTTTTGACCTGAATATGATAATGGCGACCGCTTTTCGTCTTCTGAATGTCCGCCCCCTCAACACCAGTACCTTCCGAGAATAGCTTGGCTATATCTTGAAGGCAAAAACCAAAGGATGTGTTAGCCCCAGTCATAGAACGCTGTATGACCAGCCACCGGATAATAGAACCGGCGTTCTCAATGACCATCTGCTTTGCTAGAAGCCGAACCAGGAAAGGATTGATGTTCAAATCTTCAATCTTCAAGCGGCGGATGGTGCGTGCTCTATCACGCATAAACTTTTCGAATAGCCGCTTTATCTGGTTTCGCCTGCTTGCGTCGAGTGCCACCTTTGTTCTCCCTGGCCGCTAGCGCGTTATTATCCAACACCGCTCTATACTGTATATAGAGCGCAGTTAAGTTTAGCGGATTTTGCTCGGCGTGCATCCCGCCTTGAACGAACAAATGGTGACGAGGTGTCAGCGGTGCTTCGGTCCAGACAAATTCGATACGTGTTGATCGCGCTGACGGTTTACCTCACGCTGATCGGGCTGATGTTCGTCTTTGCCCAGGGCCTGGCGGAGCGCATCTTCGCAATCGGGATCCGCGATCCGAGCGCCCATCGGGGGTGGGGAGTGTCCTTGCTGACGCTGGCAACGCTGGCCGGCGTGCTGGCGCGAAAGCCGCTCACCTACATCGGACTGTTGTGGTTGCCGATTGTAGGGCTACTAGCGGCATCATTGGCGCTGCTCTACGAACTGCTGACGGGCCATTCAACCTTGCGTCAGCTTGGTGCGCCGTTGGTCATCAATCTGATTCTCGCCGCATCGCTCGTCTATTTCTACCCACGACGAGGCTGACACCTGTTGCAGCAACCCAGGTAGCGCGGGGCCTTGTGCCCCGCCGTACCCCGTGCAGGGGACAAGCCCCTGCGCTACAAGTCTGTGCGAGCCGATTCTGAGACTACTTCATCATCCGGCCAAAGAAGCGGCCGGCCTCCTGCGGTCTTGGCGGCTGGCCCTTAGCTTCCCTCATCAGCCGGATCAGCCAGAAGGCCAGAAAGCCGGCTGCGCCCACCCCGGCCAGCGTCAGCTTGCTTATGTCAACGATTGGCTTTACCCGTACACCGCTAGGGCCGGCATAGACGATTGCCACCGGCCGCGACTGAGCGCCAACGCCACCACCGCCGCCGGAGCCAAAGCCAGCCGGCGACTTGTCATCGCCGGCGCTGCCACCGCCACCAAAACCAAAGCCGCCGCCCATCATCACTTCCGACAGGACCACTATGCTGGTGTCTCCTATCTGCTGGACCGGGCTGATCGTTGCGCCGGCGCTGGCCGCCCGGCTAGCCCGCTCAAAGACGGCTTCGATCACATCCGCCGGCTGATGGCCAGTCCCGCTCTCTGAGTTGAAGGTCTCGCCTGGCTGTTCGTTCATTAGACCACCTCGCTATAAGGCTGCATTATACTTGTCCGCCGGCATCCCCACCGATGTTTGACTTGCTGGCGGCGACATTCAGATCAGCCGGCTTACTGATGCCTTCCTGCCCGGCGAATAGCAGGTCAATAAATGTGACGGCCAGCGGCGAGAGCCGGCGGTCAGCATGAGTCACGAAGAAGACCGCTAGGTGAGCGCCAGGATCGCTCAACGGTACGCCCGCCAGGGTGCCCAGCTTCACCTCTCGCGAGATGGCGAAAGACGGCGCGATGGTGACGCCATAGCCGGTCTCTACCGTCAGCTTGATCGCTTCCAGATGATCCATCTCAACTATGTCAGGCGATTCCAGGCCGGCCGCGCGCAGGAAATCGTCAATCGCCGCGCGGATAGCAGAGCCGTGGCCGCGCAGCAACAACCGCCGGCCGGCCAGCTCCCTGGCTGGCACGCTCTTTCGGCTGGCGATCGGGTCATCCGGCCGGGTGACGACCATCAGCGGCACCGTCAGGAAAGGCCGTTGGACTAGGAGCGGATGCGGTTCCTGACGGGCCCAGATCGCCAGTTCCACCTCGCTCTCCAAGATTGCGGTCAGCAGCCGATCGGTGTTGCCGACGACCAAGTGTAATGTCACATCAGGGCGCTGGGCGCTGAGGGCACGGATGAGGTCCGGCAAGATGTAGGTAGCCACCGTGTCGCCGGCGCCCAGCCGCAAGGTCCGGGCGACTAGCCCGCCGGCCTCCTGGGCGGCGACGGCCGCTTCTTCGAGCAACGCTTCCACCCGGTTGACGTAGGGCAGCAGCGCCTGGCCGGC
This sequence comes from Chloroflexota bacterium, assembly GCA_038913435.1. Lineage (GTDB taxonomy): Bacteria > Chloroflexota > UBA6077 > FW602-bin22 > JBCLEL01 > JBCLEL01. The sequence continues at coordinate 6,944 of JBCLEL010000012.1, read as the reverse complement.
CGGAGTTAGATAGATCCGCCGGCCAAGCCGTTCAAACAGGGCGATCCCCAGCTCGCGCTCAAGCGCGTGGACGTTTTGAGTGACAGCCGGCTGGCTCAGGTATAGGCTCGCGGCCGCTCGCGTGAAGTTGCCGGCGTTGGCGACCTCGCGAAAGATACGCAGCTTGTGCGGGTTCAATTGATAACACCAACTTTGGTTAAGAATCAAAAACTATTATTGGACTTATTATTGGTTTATAACACAATCTAGGCTATTGTCAAAGGTGGGAGATTATCTGGATCAACGCACATTACGGTGAATTGCTGCTATGGCTTTTAAGTCGTACTCAAGCGCCCGAACTTATGAACTTTAATAGCTTAATCGGGTAATGCGCCAGGAGCGGAACGCTGCGCAGGTTAGGGCGAGAGATCACCCTCACCCTCTCCCAGAGGGAGAGGGAACAGATCGCGCCTCTCCCTCTGGGAGAGGCCGGCTTCGTCCGCCTCTGGCGGACGAAGCCGGGTGAGGGCGATGGCAGAATACCTAACCAGATACGCAACGGTTCGACTACCAGATTAAGTTTTTAACTTTCATTAGTTCGGCGATAATACTGCCGGCTTAAAAGCCGGGCGCTTATCAAGGGGCCTAAGGCTCGTGCAAATTCAGTCTGTCACCCAAGAATGCGGAGAGCCGATTGTCTTCACCGTAGGCACGGCCAGGGCCCCCTACTCCGACCAAACAACGCGACGCCGTTTTCACAGTTATGGTCGGCTGCTTGAACTGAAGGACGACGCGCTGGAGAAGCAGTTCTTTAAGAAAGGATAGCGAATGTGAGCGCGAGAGATGTTATGTGGCTGATCGGCGGGCCACAGGGCGGCGGCATCAACGTCGCGGCTGAGACTTTTGCCCGAGCTTGCTTGCGCGACGGAGTCCGCGTTTTCGCCAATATCGAGTACCACTCAAATATCATGGGCGAGCATAGCTACTATCGCGTTCGTCTGTCGGGGGATGACCGCCGTTCGCTGCTGGACAAGGTTGATGTGCTGGTCGCCCTCGACGATGAAACGTTGTTCGGCGATCTACACGCCGAGTTCCCCGGCTTCTACGGCCATCTCAAGGAGATGTCGAAGGCCGGCGCCGTAGTCTACGATGCCAAGACGCAGATTGACCCGGAGAAGATAGGCCGGCCTGACCTGCGGCTCTGTCCGGTTCCTTATCAGGCCCTGTTGAAGACGGCGCTGGCCGAGTTTGGCCGTGAGGACCAGTTGAGCCGGCTGAAGGTGATGGCAAACACCATCGCGGTCGGCGCCTCGATGGCCTTGCTCGACGGCTCGATTGACAAGCTGGCTGACGTCATCCGGGCGCAGTTCACCGGTCGGCGGGCAAACGTCGCCGAGATGAACGTCCGAGCGGCGGCCGCTGGCTACCAGTACGTGCGCGATCATTTTGCCGACGGGTTTCAGTACAAGATCACGCCGTTTCGCCGCAAGCTGAAAAAGGGCAAGGGGCCATTGTTGATAAGGGCGATGCACAGCGCGGCGATGGGCAAGCTGAAGGCCGGCCTAGCCTTCCAGTCCTACTATCCAATCAGCCCGGCTACCGACGAGAACGTCTATCTGGAAACCCATCAACGAGACTACGATCTGGTCGTCATCCAGACAGAGGACGAGATCTCGGCGATCAATATGGCGGTCGGCGCGGCCCACGCCGGCGTGCGCGCCGCTACCTCAACCTCCGGCCCCGGTTTTTCCTTGATGGTGGAAGGCATAGGCTTTGCCGCGATGACCGAAGCGCCCGGCCCGGTGGTCCATCTCTGGCAACGGGGCGGCCCTTCGACCGGCTTACCGACCCGCCAGGAGCAGGCCGATCTAAGTTTCGCCTTGCAGCCGGGGCACGGCGAGCTACCCCATATCGTTGTCGCACCGGGCGACGTGCAAGAGACGTTTGAAGACAGCTACGAGGCGTTCAACTGGGCGGACCGTTACCAGACGCCGGTGATCGTTCTGGTTGATAAGTATCTCTCGACCGCCTACGCCACGTTGGACAATCTCGACCAGCGGTTGCCACCGATTGATCGCGGCCCGCGCTACTCGCCGAACGGCCATAATGCCAACGGCAAGCCGGCCGACCATCCTTCTTTGAAGGACTACCTCCGCTACGCGGCGACCGAGACCGGCGTCAGTCCGCGCTCGATCCCCGGCGAAGAAGGCGGAATCTTCTGGACAACCTCTGACGAGCACGACCCGCGCGGCCACATCACCGAGGGGGCGGAGAACCGGATCCGCATGATGGAAAAGCGGATGGGCAAGCTGGAAGTCGCCGCCCGCGAGATCAAAGCCAGCCGCAAGCTGAAGCTGCACGGGCCGGCCGATGCCGATGTCACGCTGGTCGGCTGGGGTTCGACCAAGGGGTCAATCTTGGACGCGATGGTGGCCCTGGCGCCAAAGTTTTCGATGAACTATCTCCAGGTCCGATTGCTGCGCCCGTTCCCATCCAAAGAGGTGGCCAAGATATTAGACAAAGCCAAGCGGGTAATTCTGGTGGAAAACAACTACGAGGGCCAGCTCGGCAAGCTGATCGCCGCCGAGACCGGCATTAAGATTCCGACCCAGATCGTGAAATACGACGGCCGCCCATTCTCACAAGATGAACTGGTTGAGGCGTTGAACAAGGCGCTCGGTCGTAAGAGCGGCCGAATCCAGGTCTCTCATCTATCAGCGTAGGTAAAGAGAGGATAAGATGGCGATTGCCACCGCTCCACTGACAGTAAAAGACTACCGCTCCGAGGTCCACAACAACTGGTGCCCCGGTTGTGGTGATTTCGGTATCCTGATCTCGATCCAGACAGCATTAGCCAAGTTGCAGATTCCACCGCACCAGGTCGCCGTCTTCTCCGGCATCGGCTGCTCCGGCAAGACGCCGCACTATATCCGAGCTTATGGTTTCCACACCTTGCACGGGAGGGTGCTGCCGGTTGCGACCGGCGCTAAGATCGCCAATCGTGACTTGACGGTGCTGGCTGTCGGCGGCGACGGCGATGGTTACGGCATTGGCGCCGGCTATTTCGTCAACGCCGGCCGGCGAAACCTCGATTTCACCTACATCGTCTTCAACAACGGCGTCTATGGCCTGACCAAAGGCCAGGGCGCACCGACGTTGCGAAAAGGGCTGAAGACGAAGTCAATGCCGGAGCCGGCTTTACAGGAAGGCGTGAATCCCATCGCGCTGGCAATCGGTGCCGGCTATACCTTTATTGCCCGCGGCTATGCCCTCGACGCGAAGAATCTAACCATTCTCATCGCCGAAGGGATTGAACACAAAGGCAGCGCATTTATAGATGTGCTCCAGACCTGCCCGACCTACAACGATCTACACACCAAAGAATGGTACGCGGGGACGACGGCCGCCGGCTCGCGCCTGTATCGCCTGTCGGAAACTGGCTATGACGGCGTCGTCCACAACCCGTCCGACCAGGACGAGATCATTGCCAAGAAGCTGCAAGCGATGGCTAAGTCCTACGAGTGGGGAGACCGCATACCGCTTGGAGTGTACTATCGTGTCGAGCTGCCGACGATGGATGAGGAGTTGGCCGCCCGCCGGAGCAAGCCGGAACTGGCGCTGGTTCACACCGACCTCACCAAGCGCGACATCCAGCCGTTGCTGGACTCCTTGAGGGTCCGGGATGGTGAGGAAGGCTCGTCGTACTCGGTTTCATAGCCCACAAGACCCGATCTGAACGGCGATAGCGAGACGGTCACGTCCTCGTATTGTTTTTTGAGTCTGGTGTCGCTATTGTATGGTCGTATTCGGGATCGGAAAGATTCGTAAGGTCGCCTGACAGACAACTCTAGCGTAGCCCTTGGCTACCGCATCGTCAAATGGAGGTGCACCCGTGGCAGTCATCGTGAAACGTCCGGCAAGACAGGTGGCGCCGTTGGCTGAATGGCAAGGATTCTATAGTGCCTCACAGGTTTCCCGCCTAGCTGGAGTACCACTTCGCACCCTATACAATTGGGCCGAGCGTCGGATATTTATGCCCTCGATTGAAATGAGAGATCGAAGTGGCGAGTTGATCGGCAGAGGTTATTCTTATGCTGATCTGACTTTCGTACGCATGATTCGCGCCCTTCGCGACACTCGTCTGGATTTTAAGTCGGTTGTAATTGCTTTACGTCATATGTTCGACAGACTCGGTCCTCCCAACAAAGGCTGGGCTGGGGAGCATGTGTATTTCGTTGGACGCCGTATCTTTGTATATCGTCCCGACCCTTGGGGCACTACCGTTGCGACTCAATACGGACAGAAGGTGGAGACTCGTCTATTTGGGGAATTGTTCGAGGAACTAAAAGAGCTAGATGAGGGGGCCTCGATTCTTATTCCCCGCCAATTCCAGAGTCAGGTGCAAATCAACCCCAAAGTTATGGGGGGTGAGCCAGTAATAAAGGGTACTCGCCTGCCCACATCAGTAGTTGCAGGCTTCGCTGCTAAGGGCAAGAATCTTGGCGAACTTGCTAGTCTGTACGCCCCAGTCCCTATTGAAGCGCTTAGAGCGGCCATTGAGTACGAGAGGTTCCTGGATGGCGAGGAAAGCTCCTCTTACTCGGTCTCATAAGTGTCTGCGTCCCTACCCCTTCACGAGTACAATACGCTATATGTTAATGGTGATCTTTGGGGCCGGTGCATCCTACGACTCGGCTACACGCTTTCCGCCCGGCATAAACGACGACGCTCGGCCCCCGTTGGCAGCCGACCTATTTTCATACCGGTTCGATAATATTGTTGTGCGACATCCCGTCTGTCAGCCACTATTCCCTACCCTGCGCCGATCTAAATCGGTGGAGCAGGAGCTTGAGCGGATTAGCGCCGAAGTCGAGCGTTATCCGTCCGATCTCCCAAGACTTCTGGCTCTACGTTATTACTTGCAAGAAATTGTCATGTCCGCTGAAGATAGATGGAGACCCCGACACGTTGGCGTAAACAATTATCTGGATCTTCTAGCGATAATTGAACGCTGGCAGAATGACCATAATAATGAACCTGCGCTGTTCGTAACCTTTAACTATGACACAATACTGGACGTCGCTTTCGAGTCCGTCTTTGGACGGCAGTTATCAGACATAGGGTCATACATCAGCCATCCAACCAATACGATCATTAAGGTTCACGGTTCGACCAATTGGTTGCGTTTAGTAAATGGTCAAGTACAGGGCACCACAGGGCATACAAGTCGTTCTGAGCTAGAGTTGGTCGTTCCTCGTCTGGCAGATCTTGAATGGACTAATAGCTACGTGACGACACAACAACCGCCACGACTCGAACGTGGGTCAGCATACGTGCCGGCCATTGCAATACCGACAGTCAAAAAGACCAATTTTGAGTGCCCTGACAGCCACCTGGAAGCGCTAAAGGCGGCGCTTCCCGAAGTTACCCTTCTTCTGGTCATCGGCTGGCGAGGGATGGAGGAACACTTCCTGAGCTTATGCAAGGGAAACATGCCTAATCTGGTGCAGATGCTGATTGTGAGTGGATCGCAAAAGGATGCGAAGGAGACAGAGGAGAACATTATGCATACTACCGGTTTTCCTGGGATCCACACATCGTATTCTGATCACGGGTTCACGCACTTCCTACTTCGCGAAGACGAGCCGTTGGCTAATTTTCTCTGGTCAACGCGCCCCCCAAAGTGACAACGAGAGACCGCGGGAACAGTCGCTAGCTCAACACCCGCAAGGCAATCCCCACGTAGGCGCGGGCGGCGGCGACTATCTCGTCAGTTCTGATCCACTCGTCGCGGGTGTGAGCCTGTTCGAGCGAGCCGGGGCCGTAAACAACGGTCGGGATGCCCCTTTCCGCCAGCGGAAAGACGGCGCAACCGCCGGGAAAGCCGCCAATCTTCGGCGTAGCGTTGGCGGCAAGCGCGATGCCATCGCTGACCTCGGCCACAAACGGGTGGGCGGCGTCTAGGTGGGCCGACTCCCTCGGAGCGGTTGAAATCTCCCATTCCAACTTCAGCTCCGGATCGGCCGCTATCGCTGACCTCAGCGCCGCCTCGATCTCACGATTGGCGCGCTCGAACTTCACGTTTGGATTCAGGCGGATGTCGAAGACGGCGACGCATTTATCCGGCACCGAGGCGGTGACCTCGCCACCGCCGTGGATGTCCTGGGAGTTCACCGGACAGCGGCCCCAGATCGGATCAACCTCGTTGAAGCATGGCAACTGATAGATAATAGGGATCACACCGGTCATCTTCAAAATAGCGTTGACGCCGCGCTCGCTCATGCCGGTGTGGGTGGCCCGGCCACGGGCTGTCAGGGTCAGCCGGAAACCGCCCCGGCAACCGATGTGCAGCTCCATCTCGGTTGGCTCGCCGACAACGGCACAGTCGCAGTCAATCGGGCCGGGCGAGAGCAGGTCAACGAACTTCCAGCCACCGCCATCTTCGCCGGCCTCCGAGCCAAACCAGAGCGTGCCGCGAAAGGGCACGCCGCTCAGGTGGATTGCCTTTAAAGCAGCCATCTCGGCGGCAACCGCCGACTTCATATCGCATGCGCCACGTCCCCACAGCCGGCCATCACGTATCTCGCCACCATAGGGGTCAATCGTCATGTTGTCGCCAGGCTTGGTGTCGAGATGCCCGTTCAATAGGAGCTTAGGTCCTGGCCCGCCGCCGTCCAGCCGGGCATAGACGTTCGCCCGGTCGGGGCCAAACACCTGCACACCGGCCTCGACGCCGGCTGAGCGCAACCAGTCAGCCATTGTGTGAGCGATCTGCTGTCCCTCCCGGCCGGACACGCTTGGGGTGCGCACCAATGTTTGGGCCAGCGACACCGCCTCGTCTGGATCGAGGTGGCGCAGGGCAAGCCTGATCTTTTCTTCAATGCTCATCGAGTCTCTCCTGAATGTTGGTCGCCGTCTCAATCGGAGCGGCCAACGCGCCAACATGATAAACGTTGAGCGGCCCC
>JBCLEL010000011.1:0-20149 GCA_038913435.1 Chloroflexota bacterium | reverse complement strand
ATATCAGATACCCCTGCCAGCTTATGTAGCGCCTAAACGTCGGGGGCGTCCGCCCAAACAGGCGTCTCAACCGATGCTGGCGAGGGCAGCGTGAGCACGGTTAAGTGTGGTACTACCCAGCAATGATCGCTGGGTCAATAACTAATCATTTAGAGCAACTTGGATATCAGATTATCGGGCGGGCACAACTACCGAAACGCGAGCCCAGGTATCTTCCTATCCCATCGCGGCTGGATCGTTCCATTAAGAACTATCTAACTTCAGCGTATCCTGATGGCCTCTATGCCCATCAGGCGCTCGCGATCGACGAAGCATTAAACGGGAATGACATCACCCTTTCTACATCCACTGCTTCCGGCAAAAGCTTGGTTTTTATAACGGTGGCAGCCGATCTCATTTTGCGAGATCCCTCAGCAAGAATACTGGCCTTGTATCCAGCACGTGCACTTATCCAGGATCAGATCGAAAAATGGCAGAGCATGCTAAAGCAATTTGGATTCAGGGCCGGTTACATAGACGGTGGTGTACCGACCAAAGACCGACCGCAAATCTTAAACAATAGCCGTGTCCTACTTATGACCCCTGATGTCACTCATGCCTGGTTGATGAGCCACCTGCAAGAACAGGCGGTCAGCAAGTTTATGGCTAGCATCAGGCTTCTAATTCTGGACGAGGCGCACGTCTATGAAGGGGTTTTTGGAACAAATATGTCGTATCTTTTGAGGCGATTTCGGGTAGCTGCCGCGCCGCATCGCCTTATTTGTAGTACCGCTACTCTGGGCGGTCCGGCTGAATTCGTCCAAAAGCTTACAGGTAGGCAGACAATCTCTTTGGGGCCGGAACTTGACGGGTCTGTCAGCCCGGAGAAGACCGTACTAGTAACTACTGGTGCCGCCAAAGATTCCTTTGAGAGTAAAGTCAATTTGCTCAGAACACTAGCGCGCGTCGGCACAGGTCGATTTCTCGCCTTTGCTGACTCGCGCAAAACGGTCGAGCTGCTTGTAGCAGCGACAACCCGGGAGCACGGCGATGACTTGATTGATGACCACCCGGCCGATTTGACGGTGGCCGGGACGGAAGACAGCGAAAGCCTCTTTACCGCGACCTCTCATATCCTTCCATACAGGGCCGGCTACGAGACGGAGGACCGCAACGAGATTCAGAAAGCATTGGGCTCTGGGAGACTGGCTGGTGTAGTCTCGACCAGTGCACTTGAACTTGGCCTCGACATAGGCGAAATAGATGTGGTCGTCCTACTAAGCTTACCTCCGACTATGAAAGCCTTCTGGCAGCGTTTAGGAAGAGGAAGTCGTAAAAACCCCGGCGCATGCATCCTTGTTGACGATGAAGGAAAGGTCAAAGATGACTTTGGTGGTCTGGAAAGCTATATGGGGCGTCCCCTTGAGCAGAACTGGACCTACCTTGAAAACCGATACATTCAATACGCCAACGCGCTCTGCGCTGCCCAAGAGTTGAGCGAATTAGGAGTAAGCCAGCGTGACACAACACCATTTGATGACCTTCCACCATCCTTCAGACAGTATTTGGACAACGAGCTGGATCCCAAAGATAGTGTCGCTGCTGATCTCTATCCACTTAAGCAGCGGGCGCAATCGGGGCCCCATTGGGAATTTCCTCTTCGCAACGCAACGGAAAGGAACTTTGAACTCAAGGGGCCTTTTGACAAACGGTTGGGAACTCTTTCCTTCTCCCAGGCGCTCAGGGAGGCGTATCCCGGTGCTGTCTACTACTACATGGCCCGTCCTTACCGCGTAGCCCACTTTAATTACCGCGATGGCGAGCTACAGTGCAAGAACGAAGCCTACTACACAACCCGACCAGTTGCGCAGGTCATGGTTTTTCCGAATTTCGACGCCGGCATTCTTAACCTGTTCCGCTCAGACAGCGGATTTGTCGCGGAGTGTGAGATGCAGGTAAGTGAGCGAGTTCTGGGATTTACCCAGCATCGTGGTTCAGTCAGCGAAAAGCATTTATACGGGCCGGGTTCAGCATACTACCAGAAGGAGTTGAATCGGTTTTTCCAGACTACCGGTGTGTGCTGGTACTTCCCAGAGCACCACCTGATTACCGAGGAAGTGACTTCTTGGATTCTCAGAGCCTTCTGCGTAAAGTTCAGCGTCGAGCAGCACGATTTGGGTGCAGGACTCTTCCATTCCAAGCAATCACCTATCACAAGTGGGCCATGTCAAGGGGCCTGCATCTTCGACGCGACAAACGGTAGCCTTCGACTGACCAAACGTCTTGCCGAGCACTTCGCTGAGGTCGTAGAAATAGCTAGAGTGCTGGCTGAAAGTGAGAAGGATGAGACTATACTTGGGTGCTTACGTAGCTTAACTGTCCAAGCGGGAGATTTGAAACCGGTCACTGCAACCTCGCTACTACCGATACCCTTCGTAGATGCAGCGGTCAGCGACTGGATCACGGTGATAGCTCCCGGAGAGACAGCAATACTTGTGACAACAGACGGGGCCAGAGAGGTGATGATAAAAGGATACCACTATACGCCAAGAGGACTCTATTACGATCTGGACCCACCGCCATCATTGGACTCGTGGGCTGCCCCGGCAGATACTATTCAACCTATGCACGGGATCACGAAGATGCTACGGGCTAACCTGATTACCGGCAAGTCAGAACCTCTCGGTTAATTTTGGCTCCCATTCGATCGCTGGAGTGCTAGGCCGCTGGGCGAGCACAGCCGGCCTCCACAAACTACCTGCCGGTCAACCTGCATACGCGAAATATTCACGTCGAAGAAACAGCCCCCGGTGAGCGACGAGTGATATTGGAGATGCGGTCAAAGTCAGCGTCGTATGAGTAGATAATGTCAGCCCCGGCCTGTTGCATCGAGGCAATAATGAGGGCATCACCGAAGGGCAAGTTCGTGGAAGCGTACAGATCAAGAGCCTGGATCAGCGCTCGTTTATTCTCCACCTTGAAGTTCGTCGGGCGGAGAATAGTCGCCAGAGCATCGCGAATCTCGGTACGGGAGAGATGGTACAGCCGTGGTGAGGCCAAAACGTGGACAACGTCAAAGATGACGGTGTCAGGAGCAGCCAGGGTCAGCGTACCCGTTTCAACAGCTTCGAACAGAGCTTTGGCATCCTGCTGTTTTTTGGGGTCATCCCCGGTGAGTAGTCGGATAATGACATCGGTGTCGACAAAAGGATCAGCCATTGGGAGGATTATGTTCTGCCGCGAGGTAATCCTCTGTAGCTATCTCTCGCATCTGTTGGCTGCTGAGGGGATGTTTCAAGGAACCCGCAGCTCCAGCGACAGAGGCTATATTCGGGTAGCGCGGGGCCTTGAGGCGCACACCCCCCTGGTCCTCAATGACAAAACTGATCTTGTCATTGGTTTTGAGCCCGAGGTGCTTACGCACCTCAGCCGGTATAGTCACCTGTCCTTTGCTGGTTATGGTAGAAACGATCTCTTTCATACGAACCCTCGATGTAAGGCATTGAGTATGATGTAAGGTTATATTAACAACATCCTTACCTGATGTCCAGGATAACCGCCGGCCTCAATGCGCGATCCGCACCTGCCGGGCGACCCGGAGATCGGCCACCTCGATGATCTTACGTAGCAGTTCCTCCGGCGCCGGTTCGTCAAGCCCTAGCACCATCAGCGCCTCGCCACGCGGCGTCAGCCGGCCAACCTGCATAGACGCAATATTTACATCAGCCTGACCTAGCAGGCTGCCGATCTTGCCAATGACGCCCGGCCGGTCGGTGTGGTAGCAAAAAAGGAAGTAGTTCGCGCTCAAAGCGACATCAACCAGGTAGTCATTCACGCCGGCCAGATAGGGCTGGCCGTGATGCAACGTGCCTGACAGCGAAGAGAAGAAGCGCTCGCCATCTAGCGCCCGAATGGTAATCAGAGTGGTGTAGCCCTCAGCCGGCGTCGAAGTTCGGCGCTCGACCACTTGCAAGTCGCGGTTCCGCGCCAGCATAAGAGCGTTCATCACGTTGACATGCTCCGGCGAGGCGGCCCGCAGCCAGCCGGCTACCGCCGACGCCTTGAGAAACGTCGTATCCCCCTCCGCGATCTCGCCCTGGTAGGTGATCTCCAGCTCTTTTGCCGAGCCTTTCTCACCAAGCTGGGCCAGCACATAACCCATACGCTCGGCCAACGCCGCGTATGGTCCCAGCCGGCCAACTATCTCCGGCGAGATGGCCGGCGCGTTTACCGCCGTCCGGGCAAACACACCACTCAGCACCGCCAATACCTGTTCGGCCACCTCAACAGCGGCATCCTCTTGGGCCTCGACCGTCGAAGCGCCCAGATGTGGCGTTAAGACGAGACGGTCGTGGATGCTGCGGTCAGCCAGCAAGGGCGAGTTGACCGGCGGCTCCTCGGCAAACACATCCAGGCCGGCCATAGCTATCTGTTGGTCCTTCAGCGCGTGACATAGCGCAGTCTCATCAACCAGTCCTCCTCGCGCGCAGTTGATAAGAAAGGCGGTCGGCTTCATCCGGGCCAGTCGCTCGCTGTTGATTAGGCCGGCCGTCTCGCTGGTGAGGGGAATGTGCAAGCTGACTACGTCGGCCTCCGCCAACAGTTCATCCAGCGAGACCAGCCTGGCGCCATACTTGGCGGCATAGTCCGCTCCCACGAATGGGTCGTAGGCGATCAGGTTCATCTGCATCGCTTGGACACGTTGCGCCACCGCCGCGCCAACATGCCCTAGTCCAACCAGGCCAAGCGTCTTGCCACGCAATTCGGTGCCTACATGGCGATAGCGCGACCACTCGCCGGCCTTGACAACCTTATCGGCCGTCGGCAGCCGGCGGGCCATCGCCAGCATCAGGGCAATCGTGTGTTCGGCCGCCGCAACAACGACTGCGTTTGGCGCGTTCACCACGACAATGCCGCGCCGGCTGGCTGCCTCAACATCAATATTGTCCACGCCGACACCGGCCCGTCCTACCACCCGCAACCTCCGGCCGGCCTCGATCACATCAGCGTCAATCCGAGTCTGGCTGCGAACGATGACCGCCTCGTAATCACCGATGCAGGCTAGAAGCTGATCCTTGCCGAGGCCATGCCGGACATCAACGGCGGTATGGTGCCGGAGCAACGTCTCGCCGGCTGAGGCGATTGGATCGCATATCAGGACGTGCAACTGGTTCCTCACTTAATTGAGTAAAGCTGTCAGCATTCAGCTTTCAGCAGTCAGCAAAGAACGCTAGCTGAAAGCTGACCGCTCGTTACCCCTGGTCGAACCGCCACACCTTTTGCGCCGTCCGGCCGAACAGCCAGTCCCGGTCTTCCGCGCTCAGGTCGGGAAAGACCCGGCTGATAAATCCTAGCGTATTATGATACCCCTCACGGAAGCTCACCGGCGGAAAGTCGGAGGCCCACATCATCCGTTGCGGGCCAAAGACGGCTAGCGCCAGGTCGGCGAACCGCTTGGTATCGTCGTAGGGGAAGGGCTGGCGGGCGCACTGGTAGAAGCCGGAGACCTTCAGATAGACATTCGGCAACTCCGCCAACGCCAACGCCCGCCGATAAGTCGGATAGGGCGCCGGCTCGTCACCGTCCGGCAATGCCAGGTGTTCTAGGCAGAAGGTCGCCCGCTGATAGCGTTCGATCCGCCGGCGCACGTCTGGCTCGGCTAGCTTCTTGGACGGGCCGGAAAGCGTGACTACCAAGCCAAGCTCGTCAACCGTCTGCCATACGACCTCCGGGTCGGCGCAATAGACGCGCATGCCTCGGACATACGGCTGCTTCGCCCAGCGCCGGATGTCGTCGGCGACCGTCTTTGCCTGGGTGTCAACCAGCATCGCGACGACAAACCGGCCCGGATAGCGTTGGGCGCACTCGATGAGGTAGCGGTTGTCGTACTCGTAGCGGTGCTGGACGAGAACCGCATGATCCACCCCGTAGCGGAACATCTTGTCCACCAGCGATTCAATCGGCTCGTACTTGAGCAAGCCGGCGTGGGTATGGGTATCAATCACCAGATCAGCCGCTTTTATCATCGCCCTCACCCCTTTATCTATTTAACCGCCGAGACGCAGAGGATTCTATCTCGAATTTATTGATGTCCGCGCCTTTGCGCTTCACCGGTGAAGATCAGCCAGAGACCGCCTCGAACAAGTAAACCTGTAGCGCGGGGCCTTGTGCCCCGCCGAGCAACCGATGCGAGGGACAAGCCCTCGCGCTACTTGCTTTAGGCTGTATTCAAAACTATGGAAAGTTGATACTATAGCAACAAGAGCCGGCGTGAGGTTTCCTCCTCAAGATTAACGCGTTGGCGGCCTGCGAGCCTTCGAAGGCATAAAATGATTAGCCTACTGCGTGTCGGCTACCTTGCAACCAGTCTGCTATTGACCATAGTCATCTTCTACGTTTTCCTTCCACAGCCGACCGAGAGCGCTTACGATGGGCAGTACCCACCATCACCCTATTCGGTATTCCTCCCGCTGGTTTACAAAGCACCACCTGCCCCTACTCCAACAATAACTCCGACGGATACTCCTACCGACACACCTACGTCCACCTCCACAACAACGCCTACTCCAACTATCACGCTGACACCGACTATCACAGTTACTCCAACACCTGGGACCGTTTTCATCAGAAAGGACAGAAGCTACACAAGTGGTTCATACACCTATGTCATTGGAGAAGTGGTAAATAACACGACCTCAACGATCTACTCCGTGATAGCCGATGCTATCTTTCGTAAGACTGATGGCAGCTTGGCCGGAACTGGTACTGGTTACATCTATATGACCGCGCTATTCCCAGGAGAAGTTGCCCCTTTCAAGATTTTCGCTCAACCAGCAACGGGTTGGTCTAACTACTCACTTAGCTTGTCTTGGTCCAACACAAATTATTACACTTATGTTCATATTCCGGTTACCGAACACACCGGCTACCAGAGCGGTTCTTCCTACCTTGTCAGTGGCATTGTTTATAACAACACCCAGCAAACGCTGAGTTATCTCAATGTAGCAACTACACTTTATGGATATTCTGGCGAGATTGTAGATGTACAATCTTGGTGGCGCTCCTTGACCCTGGCGCCATCTGCTTCCGCCGCGTTCTCCAGCACGTTCTACGGGGTATCAGCCAGCACTGTCGCCGGATACTCGATATTAGCTGAGTCGGGGAGATAGAGCCTCAGATTTCAAACAGCCTCGAACCAAACCAACTCCGAACTCAGCGGCCGGCTCAACCGAACGGTGAATCCTCGCTCGATCAGGTCATAGCCGGCCAGCTCGACCGTCTCGCCGGCGGGGTATGACGGGTGACTGAGAACTCCAACCCAACCGGCTCCGGCCAGACTGCCGGCCGCCCTAGCGTCAGGTTACGCCGATCAACGGGAGACTAGCGCCTCTTCAAATGCGCCCATCTGCTCCAGCCGGCGCACCCAACCCTGATGGCGCGGATTCTCTATCCTCCGCCAGTAATCGGGATAGCGGTTAGAACCTTTGTGGCCGAGGCGCATAGCGCCTTCGCGGGCCTTTGCGACCCGATCACGTAGGTATGCTTCTCCCTCTGGTGTCTGTGGGTCAACCCAGTACTGAACGGTGCCCATCCGGCGATGATCGCTGCCACCAAATGCCGCGTGCCAGATCGCACTGTGGAAGGCAACTACATCGCCGGGCTCGGAGCGACAGACGTAGGCCGGCACATCCTCCGGCCGCACGCCAATCGCGCTTACCGTGTCACGGGACAGCGCGCTGTGTAGCGGCTCCCGATGCGAGCCGGGGATTACCCTGAGCGCGCCGGTCGAGGGGTCGAGGGGTTCAAGGTAGATCGCAAACTTGACTCCACCACAATCAGGATCCGGCGTCGCACCATCGTGGTGCCACTGCGTATCGCCAACATAGTAGTTCCCATTGGTCGAGTTGCCGATGACTGGCTTGTCCAATAACTGTTCAGCCGTTTCAACAAAGCGCGGGTCATCAATCAACGAGCAGATATACGGAGTCCATTCGTACATGAAGAGCGCAAAGATTCGATCTTTTCGGTTGTGCACACCTCCCTCGATCCAACGATCAAGCCCCTGGTCAAACTCATCGCTGTAACGCTTCAACTCCTCAGGGGAAAAAAGTTGCCGAAAGATGTAAAAGCCAAACGTCCGGAAGAAGTTGACCTGGTGCTCCGTGAGCTTCATTTGCAGCGCCTCCCAACAACTCGTGATCGGTGTCTGTATAGCTTCGCAGGAAAGCTTACTCCCTGGCTAGAGCAACGCGGGCGTCTTCGTCGGTTCTCACCTTTCGGACCACGCCGGCCCGCAATATTGCTACATCATTACGTGTCAACTCAATCTCAAAGCCCTCGACGGTTAACCGGATCGCGCCATCCAAGCCTAACCAGTATTCGTTGGCTGAGGTCTTGCCTTCGACAAGCGACTGGCCGGCGGCTAGACTGACCGCCCGCAGCTCGCTCAACGCCGAGCGCCCGCCCCGATTGCGGAAAGGACCGTCGTTGGTCTCGCCCGGCACGACAAAGCCGGGCGCTGTCTTAACCGGCGGCCCGTCTTCTTCAACCAGGAGGTGGGTACCCCGCATTTGGCGTTCGAGCGGGGTGACGATTGCCACCGTGCCAAAGTCGGTGAACATCTGAAAGCGATGGACAACCCCCATCGGCGTATATACAACTGTATTTGGCGATACTTGGTGCGCCTGCCCGTCCAACCAGGTTTCGCCATGTCCAGACACAAAATGCCATACTTCGTCGTTGTCGTGGTAATGAGGTTCGACGCCGGCCCCTTTCTTCTGGCCGGCGATATAGCGTATTAAACTGATCTTCGCCCAGCTAGGATAGCGCCCCTGCTCCCAGTAGTGGCTATTTGAGTTATCCGACCGGATGACGTAGCTGCTCGTCTGAATAATCACCTGAGTCCCTCCTCATATATTCGACTGAGATTATTATGTAGTCTTTAGATTGCTTCATTCCTTCCTAATGGAAGGAATGAAGCAATCGTCACATGCCGCTTGGCAGCGGCGCCACGAACTACGAAAATATTACCGCACCGGCGGGCGTTGAACTCCGCTCCATCCACTCGCCCACCACGTCCGGGGCGGCACGAGACAAGCTCGTGCCCTACGCTAAACAGACTTCAACGTAGGGTAGGAGCTTGTCTCCTACCGTCTCTCATCCCTTCGGATCGCCGGAAGCCTGATTTTCAGAGCAATGACCGTGCCGAATGTCATTGCGAGCGGAGTGATTCATGCGCCGGCGGCGCACCACCGCTAATGAAAATCTGGTTTCGGTAGGGCGTATTGCAGTACGCCCCTACCGCGATACATTTTCATCTTTCGGTGGCCGCCCCGAAGGGGCGATGGGATACTATGGTGAAACTTCGCAGATTGTCTCCGGCAGCACCGCTTGTCGCAGTTGCCCCCTAACCCTTCAAGCCGCTCATCACGATGCCCTGGACGAAGTAGCGTTGAGCGATGAAGAACAGGATTATCATTGGCACGGCCGACATCAGCGCCGCTGCCATCAAAAGGTGGTCCCTGGTCTCGCCCATATCGCCGCTAGCGGGACCTTTTAATCCTACGAAATAGCGCAGGCCAACGCTGACGGTCAGGTTCTCTTTTGTAGTCAGGTAGATAAGCGGATGGAAGAAGTCGCCCCAGTGGTTCAGGATGGCCAAGATCGCCACCGTGATGACTGCCGGCTGGATCATGGGCAAAAGCACGCTCCAAAGTATTCTCAGGTGGCCGGCCCCGTCCATCACCGCCGCCTCGTCAAAATCGCGCGGAACAGTCATAATGAACTGACGCATTAGAAAAATATAGAAGGCGCCAACAGCAAAATACTCCGGCGCTACCAGCGGCCAGAAAGTGTCAATCCAGCCAAACTCTCTGAACAATACGAATTTAGGTATGATGGTCACCTCTTCGGGAAGCATCATCGTGCTGAGCACAACCAGAAATAAAGTCTGCCGGCCAGGAAAACGCCGGCGAGCGAAGCCATAGGCTACCAGCGTCGTCGTAACAACTGTGCCGACCATAGCTAGGGAGGACACGATCACGCTGTTCCGCAGGAATATCCCGAATGGCACTCGCCGGAAGACCTCGGCATAGTTTTCAAAAGCCAGCCGGGCGGGAAATAGCGGCGGCGGAAATAGAAACAGCTCTTGAACGGTCTTTAACGAAGTGCTAGCGGTCCAGAAGAAGGGAAGAAAGAATAATCCAGCTAGCGCGATCACCAGTAGGTACACCAACGCTCGCCCAAGCCAGCGTCTTAAAGCCGAGCGGCTAACGGTGAGCACCACCGGCCGACCCGCAGCGCGTGGCTGACTACTCATAAAGCCACCTCTATCAACCTTTTAGGCCGCTCATCACAATGCCCTGGACAAAATATCGCTGGGCCAGGAAGAACAAGACTATCATCGGGGCAGCCGCCATCAGCGACGCCGCCATCAGCAGATGTTCTCTCGTCTCACCCTGGTCGGCGCCCATTCCGGCTGCTTTCGTGAAATAGCGCAAGCCGATGCTTACCGTGAAATTCTCTCGCGTATTCAGGAAGATGAGCGGGTGGAAAAAGTCGTTCCAGTGGTTCAATATCGAGAGGATCGCCACGGTGATAACGGCCGGCTGGATCATCGGCAAAAGCACACTCCAAAGAATCCGCAACGAGCCAGCGCCATCCATCACCGCCGCCTCGTCGAAATCGCGTGGAACAGTCATCAGGAACTGCCGCATGAGAAATATGTAGAACGCGCCGACCGCGAAGTAGTCCGGCACGATCAGCGGGTAGAAAGTGTCAAGCCAGCCCAGATCTCTGAACAGTATGAACTTGGGAATGATCGTCACCTCATCCGGGAGCATCATCGTGCTCAGCACGACCAAGAAAAGCGTCTGCCGGCCAGGAAACCGCCGGCGAGCGAATCCGTAGGCCACTAGCGTCGTCGAGGTGACGGTCCCAATGGTGGCAAAAGTCGCTACGATGCCGCTGTTGCGAAGGAAGAGGGCGAATGGGACCTTTTCAAAGACGCGCAGGTAGTTTTGGAATTGCGGGTACTCAGGAAATATCGGGGGTGGGAACCGGTATAGCTCGTCAACCCGCTTCAGCGAGGTGGTAATAGTCCAGAAGAACGGCAGAAAAAACATCGCCGCCAGGCTGATGACCAGCAGATAGAGCAATATCCGGCCAGTCCGGCGACCGAGCGCATACTGCCGGGTTGTAGCTATAAGCCTAACTGACCGAGATTGGATGCCGCTGGTCTGCATGCTACTTCCCCGTTTCGCCAGCGTAGTAAACCCAGCGCACCGCCATCCGGAACTGCACATAGGTAAATACAAGCACAATCAAGAAAAATACCCACGCCAGCATCGAGGCGTAACCCATCCGCAGATCACGCATGTTCTGGTACAGATTCAACAGGTAAAACCAGGAGGCGAAGGCCGGGCCACCATCGGTGGCGACGAACGCCAGCGCAAAGACGCGAAAAGCGCCAATCACGCCGAGCACCGTATTGAAAAAGATTACCGGTGAGATCATGGGCAAGGTGATGTGCCAAAGCCGCTGTAAAGGACCGGCCCCGTCAATGCTGGCGGCGTCGTACATCTCCTGGGGAACACCCTGCAGGCCGGCCAGAAAGATTATCATCCGGCTCCCGCCGGCCGAGGCCCAGATCCCAATTATCGCCATCGAAGGAATGACCCATACCTGATCGCTAAGCCACCGCGGCCCCTTGACACCGATCAGACTAATCGCGTAGTTGATTGGCCCCAGCTCAGGGTGCAATAGCCAGAGCCAGAGGATAGCAATGGCGGCAATCGGTGTCAGGGACGGTAGGAAAAATATCATCCGAAAGAAAGTGACGCCAGCGATTCCTCGATTCAGCAACACTGCCAGCGCCAGCGAGGTCAAGACGCCGAGTGGCACAACCAGCGCCGCGAACTTGCCGGTGGTTACTATCGAATGATAAAACAGCCTATCTTTGCCGCTGAGAGCGTAGGTCCAGTTATCAAGCCCCACCCATTCCGGCGGCCAGGATACTATGTTGTACTTGGTGAAGCTGAAATAAAGGGAAAACAGCATCGGGCCGATGCTAAATACAATGAAACCTATCACCCAGGGCGAGATAAAAAGGTAGCCGCCCAGCGCCTCCCGAAACGCAGCCCTCGACCAACGCCTAGATGGTGTCCTAGCCGTGGCTTGTACGCTCATGGAATGTCCTCTCCATACCACGTATGATGCAAGTTATTATCGGGCATTATGGTGGCGATTGACATCCCCTCCCCGCGTCGGGGCGGGTTAGGGAGAGGTTAAACAGCCTCCGCAACCACCGAGACTACCAGATGAAAACCAATTGTTCCGCTAGTCGCTAGTTCTTAACCTAACCCCAAGCCCCTTCCCGACACGGGAAGGGGCTTTCAGTCACTCAACTCGGACGGGAATCAGCCTGACGATATGCATCACATGTACATATGTAGGGGCGTATTGCTGCAATACGCCCCTACATCCAGCCCAACGGGGTTTCAAGCAGCGAATGTTAGTATGACGGCCCTTTAAGGGCTTTGGCCTAGGCCCCTACTTCTCGTCCAATACGCCTTGCAGTATATCGTTGACCTCCTTGAAGTCGGCGGCCTTCGGCAGCGTCGAGTTCAGGATAAGCTTGTCGAATGACTGCTTAATTGTGGTAACGGTCTTCTGGGTCCGGTAGTTCTTGGTCCAGTAGACCGGCCCGGAGTCCTTGATGATCGCAGCGAACGGCCGAATAGTCTCTTCCTTCGCGGAGACCGCGTCGTACACATCCTGCCGGCCGCCTGGCGTCCAGGACCCTGGTCCTGGCAAACCGATCCTGGTGCCATGGTCTGGGCCGCAGAAGTAGGTGAGGATTGGCCAGGCATCGTCTGGATACTTCGCCTTCCCGTTCATACCGAAGAAGTCGTAGTAGTGGGCCAAACCGACCTGACCACCGGGACCCGGCGGCATTATCCTGACGCCCAGTTTGAACGCATCCTTGATATTGACCGCGTAACCACGCGCCCAAGTGCCCTGTTGCGTCATCGCGTTTTTTTGGGCGATAAATAGTTGGTCATAGGCCTGAGCGCCCGGCCCCGGCAACGGGCACACCTTGTGCTCCCAGATCAGCCTCCAGAGCCATGTCAATGCTTCCATCTGCTTTGGCTGGTCCAGCAGGGCCTTGGTCGCCTGGAACACCGGCTCCACCGGCTCGACGCCCCAATAGCGGGTCCAGTTAACGAATGAGCTTCCGTCGTGGCCAACGTAGGTGAAACCCCAAACATCGGTCTGACCACCGCTGGTCTTGGTCAGTTGCTTGGCAACCCCAACTAGCTCGTCGAAGCTCTTGACTTTGTCTATGTCAATTCCTTCTTTAGCCAGCATCTGTGTGTTGTAGTAGAGACCTGGGGTGCCCGGGCTTCCCTTGAATGGCAGACCGTAGAACTTTCCCTCGACTCGCATGTGGGAAAGCGCCCCCTTCTCAAAGTACTTGCTCATATCGTACTTGCTCGCCAAGATGAAGGGGTCCATCTGCTTCCAGAAGCCGGCGAGCGATGTCTCGTGGTAGGTCGGGGGAATGCCAAAGGCCAGATCGCCAAGCGTCCCGCCGGCGGCGAGAATTGGGATTTTGTCATAGTACTCGGCTGCCGGGACCGTCTCGGACTTGAGGGTTATGTGGGGATATTTCTCCTTGAGGTCTTTGAGCGTTACCTCCCAGGCGTCGTCGCGGTCGCCGGTCCGAAAGTGGAACTTTATCTCGATCGGCTGCTTGGCAGCCGGCGCCGTCGTTGGTGCCGGGGCTGCCGCGGCCGGTTTAGCAGGGGCGGGCGCCGGCGTTGGGGTTGGCGGCGGTGGTGGGGCGCAAGCCACTATCAACGTAGCGGCGGCGCCGGTCAGGCCGGCTAGAAACGAGCGCCGGTTCAATCTATGGAAAAGCGCGTGCTCTGACATCCGATTCTCCTTGCTTTCATTACGTATGTCTACAAACTAGACCCATAAGATGCTGCCGATTACACACTCGGCTGTCTGGCCACTATACTTCCCGCAAGCATCCCCCCTCTCCTAACCTAATGAACGCAATTATCGGCCTACTGCATGGATTAGTCAAATACCAGGGCTTTTTCAAAGTTGAGTCATGATCAGTGAGACCCCCTCACCCGGCGGAGTCCTTCCCTGGAAGGACTCCGCCGACCTCTCCCAAGGGGCTTATCCTTATACACAAATCGGCTGTTGTAATTATGGGGTAGCAAGATCGCCGGACTGAAGTCCGGGCGCTTGGAAAAGGCCTAAAGGCCAGCAAGGGGGAGTGCAGAGGGGGCGAAGCTCCCTCGGTCGGGGGTCTGGGGGTGTCCCCCAGTCAAAGTCCCCCTCTTCCGCTTGCGGGAGAGGGGGATAAAGGGGGTGAGAGCCGAAGCGGGAAAGAACCACCGTCTGTATTTGACTCATCTTTGGCCATCGCGAAAGGGTAACGAAAGATTTGTGTATAACGATGAGCCCAAGGGGAGAGGTGATCCTCTATCGGCTTCCGCTGATTCTCTCTCCCTCTGACGTGTGATGCATATTGTCGTGCTGATTTCTGTCTATTTGAGTGGCTGAAAGCCCCTTCCCGTGTCGGGAAGGGGCTTGGGGTTAGGTTAAACTGGCGACTGGCTGAACAATTGGTTTTCATCCGATAATCTTCGTGCTCGCGGAGGCTGTTTAACCTCCCCCTACAGCGATGAGCGTAATTATTGAGCCGTATAACTCGATGTTTCTGCCCTCTGTTGCAATTATCGTAGCGCGGGGCCTTGCGCCCCGCCGCCCAGAAGCAGGGGACAAGCCCCTGCGCTACATACCCCTTTGGTTGGGCAGTGGTGAGCGAACAGTCCATGCCGCATAGATCAATATTTCTGACCACCGCTGTAGCCCTCCCCGACGCGGTGAGGGAACGTCAATCGCCACCACAATGCCCGATAATAATTTGCATCATACGTCTCTGGGAGAGAGCTAGAGTGAGGGCTGTACCTCGGCTTGGATTGACTCTGAAAAGGCCCTAGTCAAATGCACGGACTGGTTAATCGGAAGAAGCTATCGGTATGTGACCTGCCTAGCCCTTAACTCCGGTGATGACGACCCCCTGAATGAAGTAGCGCTGGGCCAGGAAGAAGACGATCACTGGCACCAGCGTTATGAGCGTCGCCACTGCCATGATCTGGCTATATGGCCTAGGCCGGTTAGTCGGATTGCTGTGATGGGCCTGCTGCCAGGAGTTGAGCGCAATCGCTAGTGTGTGATTCTCGGGCGTGTTCAGGTAGATGAGCGGCGCAAAATAGTCGTTCCACTCCCCCATAAAGGTGAAGATCGCCACCGCTCCCAACGCCGGCAGCGACATCGGCAAGATAATGTGCCAATAGATCCCCAATGGGCTGCAACCATCAATTTCGGCCGCATCATCATATTCTGTCGGAATCGTCCGGAAAAACTGTCGCAGCATAAAGATGAAAAAGGCGTTGGTGGCAAAGAAAGATGGCACCGTCAACGGCAGAAACGTATCCAGCCAGCCGAAATCACGGAAGACCAGGTACTGCGGGAGCAGGGTGACTTGATATGGCAGCATCATTGTGCAGAGCACGACAATGAATAGCTGGTCACGGAATGGAAAGCGCAGTCGGGCGAACCCGTAGGCCGCTAGGCTGCAACTGAGCAGCCTGCCGATCTCCACGCCGATTACGATAATCATGGTGTTGAGAAAGCTGCGAAGGAAAGGAAACTGCGCCAGCGCTTCAGGATAGTTGACCCATTCGAATTTTGTAGGTATGAGGTTAGGCGGAAACAGGAAAACGTCGCGCTCAGGTTTCAACGATGTGGCAACCAGCCAAAACAGGGGAAACATGAAGATGGCAGCGCCTGTAATGAGGACCAGGTAGAGTATGCCACGGGCGACCACCCGTGGCCACATGATTCGCGCCAGCCGAGCGCGCGCTGTCTGGGTCGCGGCGGTAGATGTGGCGGTGGCGCTGCCCATCCTTACTTACCTTCCTCGCTGAACTCATAGTAGACCAAGCGTCGGGACGCATAGAGGGTCAAGAGCGTTAGCGCCAGCATAATGATCAGCAGGACCCAGGCCAGCGCGGCAGCGTAGCCCATCTGAAAGTAATTCCAGCCGGTGCGGAATAGATAAAGCACATAAAACAGCGAGGCGTTCCTTGGGCCGCCGCCGGTGACGATGTAGCCAGCGGTAAATATCTGGAAAGAGCCGATTATACCGGTCAGGAAAGTGAAGAGGATGACTGGCGATGTCATCGGCAGTGTAACATGGACCAGCCGATGCCAGACGTTCGCCCCGTCAACCTTTGCCGCTTCATAAAGGGTGGTTGGCACGCCCTGGAGCGCCGCGAGATATAGGACGAGTCCACCGCCAGCCCCCCACAGGTGCATAATCATAAAGGCCGGCAGCACCCACTCTTCGGAAAAGAACCACTTAGGACCGCGCAAGCCGAAATTCATCAGGAAACCGTTGACAAGCCCGAACTCCGAATTAAATATCCAGCTCCAGAGGAACGCTGACGCCACGGCCGGCACGATTGACGGCATAAAGTACATAGTACGCCAAACCGAAAGGCCCGCCACTTTCTGATTGAGAATCAATGCGACAAGGTAGCCAACGATCACGCCACTTGGAACCGCTACCAAGCTGTAAACAGCAGTTACCCTGAGGGAGTGCCAGAACAGATCGTCTTGAAAAAACATCCTTTCGTAATTCTGGAGTCCTGCCCAGCTTGGCCCCTTCAGAATCGGGAACTCAGTGAAGGAATAGTACAGCGAGGCGAAGATCGGGTAGGCGGTGAAGGCGAGGAAACCTATGATCCACGGCAGTATGGTAAGGTAGCCGTAAGAAGCGCGACGCCGGGCAATTGGCGACTGCCACCAATAGCGCCTGGCCGCAACGGTTGCGCCGCCAGCGATGGGCGCGGTCTCACCTCTATTCCCACTGATGCCAGAACTCATCCCCATCGTCTCCTAACGAATAGGAGGAAGCCCGGGCCCCGCATTGACGCGAGGCCCCGGGACCGGATTGGCAAGAGCGCCGTTTTTTCGACTACTTCTTCTTCGCAAGCTCGGCGTCTATCTTCGCCTTAGCTTCCGTGAAGGCGTCCTTTACACTCAGCTTGCCGGTTACTACGCTCTCCATAGCGAACTTCAGGGTATCCTGGACGAAACCCGAGGCCTTGCTGCCGTACCAGCGCGGATATTCGATGACCCCCTCGGTGTTCTTCGGGACGGTGGACATCCCCTTGATCCGCGATAATTGGACAAGGGCGACGGTTTTCCCTTGCCCCTCGGGCGCCGATCCAACAATCGCCAGTGGATCGTAGGCAGGGACATTAAAACTCAGGAATATTTTGCGCACGTCTTCATCTATGCAGAACTGAGTCGTCCAATGAAAACCGGCGTCTATCTGTTTCGATGCTTTGTCCACTGAAATGTAGTTCCCGCCGGCCGCGTGGGTCTTGTTCTTGCTGTAGGGTAAGTGTATGTAGCTCTGTGGCCAGAACTTATCTTCCGGGTAGATGCCGGCGCTTGACCAATTCATAGTGGACATCGCCCGCTTTGCGCGGTAGCTGCCTCCCTGGATCGCCTTCTCGGCGTCAGGCGTTGGCGCGACCTTGTGCTTGTTAACGAGATCATTTACGAACTGCACCGCCTCCAGCACCGCCGGCTGGTCCACCATTGATTTGGTCTCTTTGTAGTTCCAGTCATCGTCGAAGATCGAACCACCATTCTGGTGGACAAACACACGCACAAAGTCACCCCAAGTGCCAAAGCTGGCGTCTAGACCGTATTGCTCCACTGTGCCGTCGCTCTTTACCTTGGTACCGGCCTTGAGCCATTTTACCCAGTCGTCCCACCTCCAGGTATCATAGTTGGGCTTGCCCCAGGTTGGAGCGTCTTTTAGAAGACCGTCCTTCTCGGCAAGCTCTTGGTTTATCCAAACGATCGCATCCACCATCGTGATGATGGAGAGCCCCATGATCTTGCCTTCAAAGCCGTTCTCTTTCCTGGGATCGAGGCTCCACTTCGACATGTCAATGTTTTCTTTTTTGAGCCAGTCGTCGAAGGGCAACAGCTGACCACTTGGGAAGAACACCCCATTTTCCGAGGCATCAATCTGGAATAGGTCGGGCGCTACGCCGCCGGCCAGTTGGGTCAGCAGCTTCTGTTTCCACTCGCCCCACGCCAAGGGCTCGTACTGGATCTTGATGCCGGTTTTCGCCTCCACAATTGGGAACCAAGCATTGAAGGCATCGCCCCACCAACTCGAAAACCGCAGCGTTGCGGTCATCTTCTTCGGCCCAGCGGCTACCGTGACGAGTTTTTCTACTACCTTCTCCTTTTCTACTACTTTCTCCTTCTCGACAATCTGGGTGACTACCTTCTCTACCGTCTTCTCGACAATCTGCGTCACCACCTTTTCTACCGGCTTCTCGACCACCTTCTCGACCACCTTCTCGACCACCTGTGGTTGGCAGGCAGCCAGGATCGGCAGCGCGGCCATCGCACCGAGGCCGGCTAGAAATGAACGTCGCCTTAATCTGCGCGACAAACCCTTGTTAAGCATATGTTCTCCCCCAACTTTAATTAAAATCGCACCGCTTGGAAATTGCGGCCCAATTTGCCGCTCGCTAGACGGTCGTTCATGCTTGTCAGGCCTCACCCCCTTTTCAACTTCTAACCGCCAATAATCCTATGGGCTTTGCCTACCAGGCCAGAGTCAGCGGCGAGACAAAGCGCCTGACTTTCTTCATCGGCGCCTTACCCACCTTGTAGTGATCCCGCTTGTACATCGGGATTCCTTTGACTGCTATGGTCACTATCACCCCGTCCTCGTCGCGAGTCCTGCTCTGTCCTTCAACATTATCACGTGGGGAGATGTCTACTAGCGTGTTCCCTTTGAAGTGACAGGTGTAGTCCTTCGCCATAAGGTACTCCCCCTCGCCAGCGGAGGGCACGTCGTAAATAGAACGCTCCACTCTCGACGCAATTGTCAGGGTATGCGTCTCCTTTGATTCCACCATAGGAAACTCAATGGTCACTTGCTCCCGCCCTTGTAGCCCATCGAGCAGCAGGTAATTTCCCAACCAGATAGTTCGCCGGTCCTGCCCATCCACGGCACTGTGCACGGTCTTCTTGTCTACCCAACGAGGGACCCGCAGGTGTATCCGGCGAGCATCGTGATTCCTCAACACTACCTTACCTTCATACGGCAGATAGCTGTCTATATCCACCCAGGGTGAGCAGCGATTCATCAGCAGATTTATCTGGGCTACCCCCTCTGCGTAACGTACAATGCTCTCCCAAGCGTAGTAGAGCGACTGTGCGCCATTGGCAGAACAACAGATGCCGCTTTCAGGTCGCAGCACAGTCGGCGATAGCGTGGCAGCAAAATTCCCCACATTCCTCTCGATCAACCTCTCGGCAGTGTCTCGGGGAGGACGCACCTGGTGCGCCGGCCCCTGCCCAGCGATTTCTCGCAGTTGGTCAGCGTTCACCCACTGTTGCTCAACTAACTGGTTGCGTACATACTGGTCTATATCCTCCCAATAGTCGCCTACTCCGGCATCACTCAGCCGTATGGCCAGCGCCACCATGTCCGCCGTGGCACATGCCTCCGTGTTGTAGGCGAAACAGCCCATACGATTGATCCCTAGGCTACGCACATCTTCATAGCCATCCCTGGCAAACTCTTTTAAGCGCTCGTCGTTAGTAACGATCGCGTACTCAAGTATCGCCCGCACAGCTATCAATATTGCGTGGAGATGGTCTGAGGCAAAGCGAGCGTGCTCCGCATCTGCCCAGAAAGCCGGTTTGATTGCCCAGTTCACGAGTTTGCCAGCAAGCTCTAACGCTCGCTCATCGCCACCGATCCCTGCCCAAGTAGCCAAAGCTCGGGTGACGGTGTGCACAGCTAGCGCTGATCCCTCCTGCCCTACTACTTCTCGTTGTGGCTCATTGGTCTCCTTCCAACCGGACTTGGCATAGCTGAAGTCTTCTCCGATCGCGCCCAAGGGGAAAAAAGCGTAGCCGTCTCGATAAATAGCGATCTTGGCAAGCCCATCAACCATCTTGCCTATTCTGTCCTTCCAAGCCGGATCGTGGTCCCGCTGATACCAGGCCGACATAGCCAATATCAGGCGACCCTGCAAGA
>JBCLEL010000010.1:0-20150 GCA_038913435.1 Chloroflexota bacterium | reverse complement strand
GACTGGACGAAATCACGACCGCGCTCTAGGATGTTCACAGGCTCCGCTAACTCCTGATCTTATTTGAGGGATTTCGGGATGATAGCAGAGCCTGTTTATTTACTCTCCTTCAAACTGACCAACATACTTTAGAACCGAGTCGGCAATTCGTGGATTTGACAATTGCAATGCCAGGGTATATAAATTAGACAAGCAATTCACGCTGATCGTTGCAATAACGTTCCGGGTGATGATCATTCGGAACGTTTATTTGTCGGTGACGATAGCGTGTAGCACCTTAACAATCTGATAGTGGTAGGGAGCGTGAAAGAGGCGACCTGTCATTAAAGGAGCCAGGTGGAACGAGCGTCGAAGAGGCGCTTGGCTAATAGAGTAACAAGAATTAGCGGAGAGTTTGATCCTGGCTCAGGATTAACGCTGGCGGCGTGCATTAGACATGCAAGTCGGACGGTCTTTCCCGCAAGGGAAGGATAGTGGCGAACGGCTGAGTAACACGTGAGTGACCTGCCCACAAGTGGGGGATAACTCCTCGAAAGGGGAGCTAATACCGCATAGGCTCAACGGAATAGAGGCTGTTGAGTAAAGCAGCGATGCGCTAGTGGAGGGACTCGCGGCCCATCAGGTAGTTGGTGAGGTAACGGCCCACCAAGCCGAAGACGGGTAGCTGGTCTGAGAGGATGATCAGCCAGACTGGGACTGAGAGACGGCCCAGACTCCTACGGGAGGCAGCAGTTAGGAATCTTGCGCAATGGGCGAAAGCCTGACGCAGCAACGCCGCGTGTGGGACGAAGGCCTTCGGGTTGTAAACCACTTTTGGCGGGGAAGAGGAAGGACGGTACCCGCAGAATAAGCCCCGGCTAACTACGTGCCAGCAGCCGCGGTAATACGTAGGGGGCGAGCGTTATCCGGATTTACTGGGCGTAAAGGGCGCGCAGGCGGCGGTTCAAGTTGGCTGTGAAAGCCCCCGGCTCAACCGGGGGAGGTCGGCCAAAACTGGGCGGCTAGAGTGCAGTAGGGGAAGGTGGAATTCCCGGTGTAGCGGTGAAATGCGTAGATATCGGGAGGAACACCAGTGGCGAAGGCGACCTTCTGGGCTGCAACTGACGCTGAGGCGCGAAAGCGTGGGGAGCGAACTGAATTAGATACTCAGGTAGTCCACGCCCTAAACGTTGGACACTAGGTGTGGGGGGTATCGACCCCTCCTGCGCCCAAGCTAACGCGTTAAGTGTCCCGCCTGGGGAGTACGGCCGCAAGGCTAAAACTCAAAGGAATTGACGGGGGCCCGCACAAGCAGCGGAGCGTGTGGTTCAATTCGACGCAACGCGCAGAACCTTACCAGGCCTTGACATTAGTTAGAAAGCCCTAGAGATAGGGACCTCCCGCAAGGGACTGGCTAACAGATGCTGCATGGCTGTCGTCAGCTCGTGCCGTGAGGTGTTGGGTTAAGTCCCGCAACGAGCGCAACCCCCGTTGCCAGTTAAATTTCTGGCGAGACTGCCGAGACTAACTCGGAGGAAGGTGGGGATGACGTCAAGTCAGCACGGCTCTTACGGCCTGGGCTACACACACGCTACAATGGGCGGTACAATGGGTTGCCAAGCCGCAAGGCGGAGCTAATCCCACCAAAGCCGTCCTCAGTTCAGATCGCAGTCTGCAACTCGACTGCGTGAAGGCGGAGTTGCTAGTAACCGCAGGTCAGCACACTGCGGTGAATACGTTCCCGGGCCTTGTACACACCGCCCGTCACGTCATGAAAGCCGGCAACACCTGAAGCCGCTGGGCCAACTCGCAAGAGGGGTAGGCGTCGAGGGTGGGGTTGGTGATTGGGACGAAGTCGTAACAAGGTAGCCGTACGGGAACGTGCGGCTGGATCACCTCCTTTCTAGGATGGGAAGGCCGAAAGAGGGCTGAATAAGCACTCGATAGGTCCAGCTTCCGAGGTCGGTCCGCTCGGATGAATAATCTGAGCGGTAAAATGCCACCAGACCTTTAGCGACAGGGCCTCTGAAGCTCGCTACCACTGTCGGAATGTTAAGGCGATTTTAGATTTTAGATTTTAGATTGACGCTAATCCAAAATCGGAAATCGCAAATCCAAAATCATCGGCCGGGGCCTTTAGCTCAGGTGGTTAGAGCGCAGTCCTGATAAGACTGAGGTCTCTGGTTCGAACCCAGAAAGGCCCACCGGAGTTCGAATTTTAGATTTTAGATTTTAGATTGACACTAATCCAAAATCGGAAATCCAAAATCTAAAATCGCCAGGGGGATGTAGCTCAAACGGGAGAGCGCCTCCCTTGCACGGAGGAGGTCAGGGGTTCGAATCCCCTCATCTCCACCGGAACAAATTTTAGATTTTAGATTTTAGATTGACGCTAATCCAAAATCCAAAATCGTTTCAGCCATCAGGAATCCGCTGTTGGCCGGCATGGGCTGAAAGCTGATTGCTGATAGCTGAAAGCTATCAAGCGCACCTTAAAAAGTGAATAGAGCAAAAGGAAAATTCTTCGATTTTGCCAAAAAGAGGGCGCGCGAAGCGACAAAGAAGCTACTAAGGGCGTACGGTGGATGCCTAGGCGTCGAGGGCCGAAGAAGGACGTGGCCGGGCTGCGAAAAGCTGCGGGGAGCTGTCAAGCAAGCATTGATCCGCAGATGTCCGAATGGGGCAACCCGATCCTTTGTAAGAAGGATCATCCTTCCCTAAAGGAAGGAAGGTAAGCGGGAGAACTGAAACATCTAAGTATCCCGAGGAAAATAAATCAACGAGATTCCCCCAGTAGTGGCGAGCGAAAAGGGAAGAGCCCAAACCGTCACCGCTCAGTGGTCTGGCGACCTATGCGGGGGCGGGGTTGTAAGTTGGGACAATTGAAGCGGCGCCAGCCAGCTTCCCGGAGGCAAAAGAGTCAGCCTTAGTCGAACGATCCTGGGAAGGACGGCCATAGACGGTAAAAGCCCGGTAGGCGAAAAGGCCTGACACTCCGGTGGTGGCCCGACTTGAGTACCAGCGGACACGAGAAATCCGCTGGGAAGCCGGGGTGACCACACTCCAAGGCTAAATACCCTCGACGACCGATAGTGAACAAGTACCGTGAGGGAAAGGTGAAAAGAACCCCAGTGAGGGGAGTGAAATAGAACCTGAAACCGTATGCCTACAAGCGGTCGGAGGGAGGAAGGCCCCAAGGCTCAAAGGGGGTCACTGCAAGGTGGCAACCTGAGGCCTTAGGGACTTCGCCTGACGGCGTGCCTATTGAAGAATGAACCGGCGAGTCGATCTCGGCAGCGTTGGTTAAGCGCATAAGGCGCGGAGCCGTAGCGAAAGCGAGTCTGAAAAGGGCGACAAGTTGGCGGGATCGGACCCGAAACCGAGTGAGCTATCCATGGCCAGGGTGAAGTCCGCTTAAACGCGGATGGAGGCCCGAACCTTCCTGTGTTGCAAAACAGTTGGATGAGCTGTGGATAGAGGTGAAATGCCAAACGAACTCGGAGATAGCTGGTTCTCCCCGAAATGCATTTAGGTGCAGCCTCGAGCGATGGTCTTGGCAGGTAGAGCTCTGGATGAGCTAGGGGGCACAACGCTTACCAAACTCAACCAAACTGCAAATGGCCAAGACTCAAGCTCGGGAGTGAGACAGTGGGGGCTAAGCCTCATTGTCAAAAGGGAAACAGCCCAGACCATCGGCTAAGGTCCCGGAGTGTGGACTAAGTGTCAAAGGATGTGGGGTCGCCCAAACAGCCAGGAGGTTGGCTTAGAAGCAGCCATCCTTGAAAGAGTGCGTAATAGCTCACTGGTCGAGTGGCCCCGCGCCGACAATCTATCGGGGCTCAAGTCCACCACCGAAGCCGTGGCGGTTATTTAGCATATCAGCGATCAGCGATCAGCAGTCAGCTAAAGGCGCAAGCCGATAGCGGGCAAGCTGATAGCTAAAAGCTAAAAGCTGAAAGCTGAAAGCTAAAAGCCGGGTAGGGGAGCGTTCTCTGGGCAGCGAAGGCGCACTCGCGAGAGACGCTGGAGTCCAGAGAAGTGAGAATGCCGGTATGAGTAGCGATAAGGCGCGTGAGAAGCGCGCCCGCCGTAAGCCCAAGGTTTCCGACGGAAGGAAAATCCGCGTCGGGTTAGTCGGTCCTAAGCCGAGGGCGTAGTAGCCGTAGGCGATGGACAATCGGTTTATATTCCGATACTGACTGGTGGACGTTTGAGCAGATGCGTTCGCGGGAGGGTAGGCGCAGCCTGGCGTTGGAGATGCCAGGTCAAAGCCGGTAGCCCGCAAGGGTAAGGGGTGATAGGAAGTCGGCGGCGCAAGCCAAAGACAACTGCGTCGAGCCCACACCGCCAAGAAAAGCGCATCCTGCGAGTCCGCCAGCCAACCGTACCGCAAACCGACTCAGGTGGGCGGGGGTAAATGCCCCCAGGCGAACGGGATAACCCTCGTTAAGGAACTCGGCAAATTAATCCCGTAACTTCGGAAGAAGGGATGCCCCCGGTGGTGAAGACCCTCGCGGTTGGAGCTGCCAGGGGTTGCAACACAGAGGCCCAGGCGACTGTTTAACAAAAACACAGGTCCCTGCAGAAGGCGCAAGCCTAAGTATAGGGGCTGACGCCTGCCCGGTGCCGGAAGGTTAAGGGGAGGGGTGCACGTAGCTCCGAACCGAAGCCCCGGTGAACGGCGGCCGTAACTATAACGGTCCTAAGGTAGCGAAATTCCTTGTCGGGTAAGTTCCGACCCGCACGAATGGCGTAACGATCTGGGCGCTGTCTCAACGAGGGGCCCGGCGAAATTGAAGTATGAGTGAAGATGCTCATCACCCACGACAGGACAAAAAGACCCCGTGGAGCTTTACTACAACTTGGCATTGGATCGAGGCTGGTGGTGCGTAGGATAGGTGGGACCCTGGGAAGGAGAGGTTTTGGCCTCTCTGGAGGGGACGGTGAAATACCACTCTTCATCGGTTTTGACTCTAACCCAACGAAAGATCGGGACAGTGCCAGGCGGGTAGTTTGACTGGGGCGGTCGCCTCCCAAAAAGTAACGGAGGCGCCCAAAGGTTCCCTCAGGCTGGATGGAAATCAGCCGTAGAGCGCATTGGCAGTAAGGGAGCTTGACTGCGAGACATACAAGTCGAGCAGGGACGAAAGTCGGGCAAAGTGATCCTACGGCCCCGAGTGGAAGGGCCGTGGCTTAACGGATAAAAGTTACCCCGGGGATAACAGGCTTATCTTGCCCAAGAGTTCACATCGACGGCAAGGTTTGGCACCTCGATGTCGGCTCGTCGCATCCTGGGGCTGGAGTAGGTCCCAAGGGTTGGGCTGTTCGCCCATTAAAGCGGCACGCGAGCTGGGTTCAGAACGTCGTGAGACAGTTCGGTCTCTATCCGTCGTGGGCGTAGGAGGTTTGAGGGGAGCTGCCCCCAGTACGAGAGGACCGGGGTGGACGAACCTACGGTGGGCCGGTCGTCGCGCCAGCGGCGTGGCCGGGTAGCCGACGTTCGGAGTGGATAAGCGCTGAAAGCATCTAAGTGCGAAGCCCACCCCAAGATGAGACCTCCCACTGGTTAGCCAGGTAAGGCCGCAGGAAGAACACCTGCTTGATAGGCGGTGAGTGTAAGCTCAGCAATGGGTTAAGCTGAACCGTACTAATTGGCCGAGGGCTTCTTCTGATACTTCGCGCGCCCTCTTTTCGGCAAAACTAGCTTTCAGCAGTCAGCTTTCAGCTAAATCCAAAATCTAAAATCCAAAATCTAAAATCCGTTTCCGCTTCCTGGTGGTTAAGGCGGGGGCGGCC
This sequence comes from Chloroflexota bacterium, assembly GCA_038913435.1. Classification (GTDB taxonomy): domain Bacteria; phylum Chloroflexota; class UBA6077; order FW602-bin22; family JBCLEL01; genus JBCLEL01. Next base: position 14,375 of record JBCLEL010000010.1, on the reverse strand, counting down.
CACCCGTTCCCATCCCGAACACGGTCGTGAAAGGCCCCAGCGCTTAAGATACTCTGCTCGCAAGGGCTTGGGAAAATAGGTCATCGCCAGGAAGCATCTTTTTTGCGCTCAAAAGTGCTAAAGACAAGATGTTGCCGCCAAATCGCACCATTAGCGAGCGGTGGCGGACTGAGAAGGGCATCGCGGAGGGTAGATGAACTCATGAATGAGGAGCGGAGCGCGCTTGGCGATACAGGCGAATTAACGGATGAATCGGCAAGATTACTTGATCTGACCGCGCAATCCGATCCTGTCCTTGCTGAGCTTTGGGACAACGAGCAAGATGCGGCCTACGACCGGCTATGAGTGTCACAATATTGCCCTCTCCTGCTTGGCATTCCGCGCCAAAATATCTAATCCTTGGTCTCGTTCTCCTTCGTGTAAACTAAGTCCTTAACTAGACTCATCAAACGAGGCAGCTATGAGTAAGATCAAAGGACTTGCCGAGATCGTCCTCTGGGTCAGCGACATAGATAAATCAGTCAACTTCTACCGCGACGTCCTTGGCCTGGAGGTGATTTCTCCACCCGAACGCCGCTCACCGGTATTCCTGAAGGCCGGCGAAGGACACCACGGGGTACCGGAGATGATTGTGCTGGTCCAACGACCAACGGGGGCCGTCGCACCCCCCAAGCCGAACGCCTTGCATCATTTGGCGCTGGAGGTCGCGCCGGCCGATTTTGACCGCGAGGCTGAGCGGCTGACTGATTTCGGCTACCAGTTGCGCTCTGGCCAGCATCCCATAATCCCTTCACGCACGATTTATCTCGACGATCCTGACGGCAATGAGGTCGAGATAATCTGCAAGGCCTGATTCGCGGTCTGACTTTTCGTCACTACACGCCAGCGGTGATGGTAGGGGCGTTCAATTGAACGTTCCTACCGTTGCTCCGCTGACCGCCATTTATTTGTTGACGCTGCTCACACTGACCCTCGCCTTGAGTGGCTGCCAGGCGCCACTGCTGAGTGAGCTAAAACTGGAGCCGGCGACCATCAGTCCAAACGGCGACGGCGTGGACGATAGCGCCACCCTCCAATTCCGATTAGGCCGGCGCGCCAATCTAACAATTGCTCTGCGGGACAGCAAGGGCAAGGAGATCGTGCTACGTGACGGAATTGATCGCGCTCCCGACCTCTACGCGCTGACCTTCGACGGAGCGGTCCAGGTTGACAACCAGGGCAACAAGCGGGTGCTGCCGGACGGTGACTACACGTTTGTGGTTACTGTCACCGACGACTCGGAGAGGGCTAGCCAACAGATTGTCATAACGATCAAAGACGCTGACACGACGCCGGTCGAGATCACCAGCCTCGTCACTTCGCTGCCAACGATAAGTCCCAACGGTGACGCCATTGACGATGAGGTCCGAGTGAGCTACGGATTGACCAAGGAGTCCCGGACTGAGGTCTATGTGCTGGCCGGCGATGGCCAACGCTTCTTGATCGAGCCACCACGCAAAAAGAACGCGACTCTACAATCGCATATTTGGAACGGAACCTCCGGTGGCAAGGTGGCGCCGGACGGCGACTACCAATTCATCATTGAAGCCTGGGACACGGCCGGCAACTTCAGCGTTGCCTCGGCGCCGGTCCGGGTGGAGAATGGTGGCGTCAGCCGTTTGGAGATCGTAGATGTGAAGTTCAGTCCGGTAGCCTTGCCCAAAGGTGGGATATTGAACGTCCGGGTCAGGGTCAAAAACACCGGCCAGACCCGATTGAAGACGATGGGGCCGCCGCCCGATACGTCCTATACTACCGAAATGAACTTCGCGACGTTCCGCGATCCTAAAGATCCGAATATTGCCTTGTACTACGAGCGGCCCGGCGTTTGGCGGGTCGGCGTCGGCTGGACCAACGCGCCGCAAAACTTTCCAGTGCGCTGGGGCTTGTTCAAGGGCCTGGATCAGGAGTTGATGCCGGGTGAAGAAGCCATAGTTACCGGCCAGATACAGGTTTTGGAGAGCAGCACTCGTGAACTCACCTTTTATGTCTCAGTTGTCCAGGAAGGGGTTGGCTTTCCTGGTGGTCAGGTAGGACACACCATCGTAAAGGTCAGCTTTTAGATCGGGGTTATCGTCATGCCGAGGCGAAAGTCGTTGCCGGATGTGTCGGCAATCATTGTCAGCTACAACACTCTGGGTCTAACCTTGGCGACGATCCGGCACCTGCTGGCCTCAGCAACTAACTCCGGCCTCTCGGTTGAAACAATCGTCGTTGACAACGCCTCGGCCGATGGCACGGCAATGGTGGTCAGGAACCGGTTCCCCAAAGTCGAGGTCATCGAACTGCGAGAGAACCTGGGCTTCGCCGCCGCCAACAACATGGGATTACAGCGCGCTACCGCCCCCTACCTGCTGTTGCTGAACTCCGACCTGTTGCTGCTAGGAAATGCGCTAGGGAAGATGATGCAGTTCATCAAAACTCACCCTCGGATCGGGATGGTGAGTTGCTCGCTGTTCTATGCCGATGGGGAGCATCAAGATGCCGCTTTCCACTTCCCATCGGCATTGACGACCGCTATTGACCTGTTTCCTGTTCATCACTGCCTCCGCCGCAGCCGGCTCAACGGTCGCTATCTTCCGAGTGACGAACCGTTCCAGATAGATCATCCACTGGGGGCCTGTATGCTGGTCCGGCGCGAGGCTTACCAAGAGACGAAAGGGTTAGACGAAGGCTATTTCATGTATTGCGAGGAGCTAGATTGGTGCTGGCGGATGCGTCTAGCCGGCTGGGAGGTCTGGAGCCTGCCGGCGGCGCGGGCCGTGCATTACGCCGGCCAGAGCACGCGCCAGTCGCCCGGCCCAATGTACGAGGAACTGTTCAAATCGCGCCGGCGCTTCGCTCGGCGCTGGTACCAGCCGGCCGATTACCGGACCATTGACCTGACGATACGGGCCGGCATGGCCTGGAAGATTCTAGCGACCGGCTGGAACTGGTTGCGCGGTCGAACGAGCTTAGATCACGCGAGGTCGTCGCTGGCCACCTTTCTACGCATCGCAACTGCGGACTTATGAGCGACGCTGGCCTGATGATTACCGCGGCAATCATCGCTCGTGACGCCGAAAAGCACCTGCCTGGCTGTCTGGCTTCGGTCGCTTGGTGCGAGCGCCGGCTGGTGGTGGTTGACGACCGCACCACTGACAAGACAGAGGAAATCGCTCGCTCATCTGGGGCGGAGGTGATACGCCGAGCCTTTGACGACTTCGCCGGCCAGCGTAACGCCGCGCTCGACGCTTGTGACACCGAATGGGCGCTATTCATTGACGTTGATGAGCGAGTCCCGGCTTGGTTGAAGGAAGAGATCACCCTGGTCCTGGCCGAAAACGGCCCAGAAGCCGGCTACTGGATACCGCGTATCAACCTGATCTGCGGCCGTTGGGTGAGGCACGGAGGCTGGCATCCCGATCACCAGTTGCGCCTGCTAAGACGAGCGGCGGCTAGTTACGATCCAGGTCGCCCGGTCCACGAGATTGTCCAAATAGACGGCCCAACCGGCTACCTGACCACACCACTGTTGCACCTTAACTACGGCTCGTTTGAGGAGCTGATACAGAAGCAAAGGCGATACGCCCCACTCGACGCTGACCGGCTGACGAAAGACGGCGACATACGTATGCGGAGCTTGTTGGGAGCGCCGGCCCGCGAATTCTTGCGCCGCTATTTCGCATTGGGAGGCGTATTGGACGGCCCGATGGGACTGCTGATGGCGCTGATCATGGCCGGCTATGAGTTCCAGGTGCGACGACTGGCGTTAGGCGGCCAAAGGGACTAACCTAGTGCAGGTTCAAGATAGTCTTATGGGTAAGGCTTTGGATGTGCGTCATTGTCGGCAAGGTCCCGTAGCGCGGGGGCTTGTCCCCCGCTCGCTTCCTAATTCGGCTGGGGACAAGCCCCAGCCCTACAGTTTGGCTGCCCACCGGAAGATCGCTCCACCATTCCCAAAAGGGTCGCCTGATAGTGCATTAGTTGGCGACGCCCAATTCGTCGAGCAGTTCGCGCAGGAAGCCGCCAACGTCCATTACCAGCCCAATGCTCTGAAAGCTGCCGCGGTCAACCAGCTTGGTCAAGGCGGCCGGATTAATATCCACGCATATAGTATGAACGCTGGCCGGCAACAGATTGCCGACGGCAATCGAGTGGAGCATTGTAGAAAGCATCAGCGCCACCCGGACGTTGTCGCGGATGCACTGACGCATCGCCCTTTGCGCCTCGATCACGTCGGTGATGACATCGGTCAGCGGGCCATCGTCGCGGATCGAGCCGGCCAGCACAAATCCGACATTGTTTTTTACGCACTCGTACATGACGCCGCTGGTCAATATCCCTTTTTCCACCGCCTTTGCGATGCCGCCGGCCGACCTGATCCGGTTGATCGCTCGCAGATGGTGCTCGTGACCACTATCCGGTTGCTGGCCGCCGGCCAGCGGGACACCCAATGATGTGCCGAACATCGAAGACTCGATGTCGTGGGCGGCAATCGCGTTGCCGGCCAGCAGGAAGTCCACAAAGCCGGAACGGATTAGCTGACATAGATACTCACGCGAGCCGGTGTGAATCACGGCCGGGCCGGCTACGACCGCCACCTTGCTGGCGTTAGCCTTCGCTTCTTTCATCCAGACCGCCGCCGCTTGTATCGCCAGCAAACGCGGCTTTTCGCTGGAGACCGTGCTACCCATAAAAGCAAATACTGGCGATGGCGCGCGTGAACGTTCTAGCGGCACCACTCGAATACCCATATGACCTACTACGACCAGCTCGCCTGCTTTTAAGTCATAAGACGGCGCGCACTCCGCATATTTGCCCCTCACTCTGATCGCGCAGTCCATCTCCGGATAGGCGACCTGCACCCACTCACCCTCAATCCTGACCCAAGTCACCAGATTCGTCGTCGAATAAAAGCTCTCCGGCAACACGCCATAGTTTGGACAGGCCGCGAGTTCCACGTCGTTGATAATGATTGGAGTGGCGCCGTGCGCCTGAACGGCCGATAGCGCCCGGTTCAGTTGGTCCTGGTTCGATGCGATAATCTCGATGCGGGCATAGCTAGGGTCGGCCTTGTGCTTGCCAACCTCCAGCGTCTCGATGGTGAAATCAACGCTGAGGTCCATCAGTTCATCTAGGATTCTCGGCAGGATAAGCGAGTCTATGATATGACCACGCACCTCGACCACGTGGGTGAATACGCCGGCAGTCGCCAATCGTTCTATGCTCCATCAAGCCAGTTGTGGAATAAACGTTGCAACGGTGTCAATGAGATTGCCTAGTCCCGGTGGCTACCGGCGAGTAGTGTAACGACTCGATAGAACAGCCAAACATGGATCAGGTTCAATCTGGCTGGATAGTAGCTAGGTATCCATATGGTGTCAAATACGGCTGACTTTTCGTGCGGCCAAGTAACCAAACTGGGTTGCTTATGGCCAGGTCATTCACGTACACTGATAGAGAGTTTGATTGGGGAAAGGAATCAGAGTCGGCCTTGAACCCTAACCTCGGACTGCGGGCAACCGTTGCCAGATCGTTTGATCCGGTAGTTTTGATAATCGCGGCAATCGTATTGGTCTTGGACCAGGTGACGAAGGCGATCATCGTCGCCACCATCGCCCCTCCGGGGCCGCGCTCGGTAGAGGTGGCCGGCGACTTTATCCGGCTTAGTTTCGTGACCAACACCGGCGCTGCATTCGGCTTGTTCGAGGGCCGGGCAGAGGCGCTGGCCGTCGTATCGCTGATAGCGGTGCCGGCCCTGCTACTCAGCCGGGCGTATCTGTCCGACCAGCGATTGTTGATGCGCATCTGCCTGGGCATGCTGGTTGGCGGTGCGCTTGGCAACCTGATTGATCGGATTCGGCTTGGCTACGTGGTGGACTTTGTTGACGTCGGCATCGGCTCATTGCGCTGGCCGTCATTCAACGTCGCTGACAGCTCGTTTGTTGTTGGAGTCATCGTCATCATCGCCCTTTCCACGATATTCAGCGCCGCGAAGAGGGCCGAGGTGAGTGAACCTCGAAGCTCTTGAGCAACACCAAGTATCGGCCGAAGCCGCCGGACTCAGATTAGACCGCTACCTGGCTACCACCTTTCCTGACCATAGCCGCTCTTACTGGCAACGCATGGTCCGTGACGGGCTGGTGCTAGTTGATGGCCGGCCGGCCTCGGTGTCGCTCACTCTGCACGGCGGCGAGGCGTTGACGATCACCCAGCCCACGCCCACGCCAACTGCGCTGACGCCGCTCGACCTACCGCTACAAGTCTTGTACGAAGACGCGGACATCGCCATCATTGACAAGCCGGCCGGGCTGGTTGTTCACCCGGCCGCCGGCCACACTCATGACACGTTGGTCAATGCGCTGGTAGCCCGCTTTCCACAACTTGCTGGTGGCATGACTGATCGCCCAGGCCTTGTCCATCGGTTGGACCGCGACACCTCTGGCTTGATGGTGATTGCCCTCAGCGAGCAGGCGGTGGCGTCGCTAACGCAACAGATGGAAGACCGTCTAGCGGTGAAGCACTACTTGGCCTTAGTTCGCGGCCATCCAAAGGCGCCGGAGGCGACTATCGAGGCGCCTATTGGCCGTTCGTCCAGTAATCGCAAGAAGATGGCGGTAGTGTCAAGGGGCCGGCCGGCCGTCACCCACTATCGGGTCTTGTGGGAAGTAGGCATTTACTCGCTGGTTGAGGCGCGGCTGGAGACTGGAAGGACCCATCAGATACGGGTGCACCTTCAGGCGATTGGCCATCCGTTGGCCGGCGATTCAACCTACGGCGGCGTAGCCGGCGAGTTGGACTTGCAGCGCCAGTTTCTGCACGCCTGCCGGCTTGGATTCAGGCATCCGGCCAGCGGCGAATGGATCGAGTTTCAGTCGGAGCTGCCGGCTGATTTGCAGCAGGCGCTGGCAAGGGCCGAAGAGCGCCGCTAGACGCGGCGGGCAACCGGCGCCCGGCCGGCCAGCAGACGCAGGCCATTCGCAACGACGATCAGGGTGCTGCCTTCGTGACCGACGACCGCCATCGGCAAGGTCAACCAGCCGGCAAAGGCGCCCAGGATTAGGCCGGCTATGACGGTGAAGGCAAAGGCAAGGTTCTGGCGGATTATTCCGTTCGAGCGCCGGCTCAGGTCGTAGGCGTATACCAGGCGGGTCAGGTTGTCCGAGACCAGTACGACATCCGCCGTCTCTAGCGCCACATCGGTGCCGCCAACCCCGATCGCGACCCCGATTGTGGCTGCGGCCAGGGCCGGCGCGTCATTCACCCCATCGCCTACCATCGCCACTTTCCCATGTTGGCCCAACATCCGGCGAACAAACGTGACCTTGTCCTGCGGCATCAGCTTGGCCTGAAAACGGATGCCTAGCTGGCCGGCGATCACCGCCGCCGCCGCCGGATTGTCGCCGGTCAGCATCACCATCTCGTTGACGCCGAGCCGCCGCAACCGTTGTACGGTCTCCAAGCTGGAATCACGCAGCCGATCGGCAATGCCGATCAAACCGACCAGACGCTTAGAATGGCTACGCTCCATCCCAACCAGGACGGCTGTCTGGCCTTTTGAGCGGACTTCATCGAGCGACGCCGCGTGCTGACTATCAAGCTGGAATCCGTTTTCGCGGAGGAAGTCCTCGGTCCCCAGCCAGACCGGCTCCCCATCTACTCTGGCCGTTAACCCCTGGCCAGTCTGCGCCGTAAAGTCGGCTACCGACAGTAGGGACAGCTTGCGCGCTGTTGCCGCCTCAACGATTGCCCGCCCCAAATGGTGCTCAGAACGCGACTCGGCGGTGGCCGCTATCGCCAAAAGCTCGCCCTCGCTGAAGCCATCCGCGGGACGAACGGTGATGACCGCCGGCTTGCCGACGGTAAGGGTGCCGGTTTTGTCGAAGAGAATCGCCTTGACCTGACTCAGATTCTCCAGATACGCTCCTCCTTTGAAGAGCACACCATTACGGGCGGCGTTGGCGATGGCGGAGAGGATGGCGGCCGGCGTGGAAATCACGACCGCGCAGGGTGAGGCAACGACCAGCAGCGTCATTGCTCGATAGAATGCGTCGGACAAGCTCCATTGAAACACCGTTGGCAGGGCTAGCAGCGTCAGTACAGTGATGGCTAGAACGGCGGTGGTGTATTGATCGCCTATCTTATCTATGAACCGCTGAGTGTTTGATTTTTGGCTCTGGGCTTCCTCGACCAACTTGATTATCTTAGCCAGGGTGGTATCGTTCGCGCGCTTAGTCGCCCGTATTTCAAGCGCGCCGTGCTGATTGATAGCGCCGGCGTGAACATAGTCGCCCGGTCGGACGTCCACCGGCATTGACTCGCCGGTCATCGCCGAATTATCTATCGAGGATTCGCCGGCGACTGCTACGCCATCGGCCGGAATCCGCTGGCCCGGTCGCACAATCACGATATCGCCGGGTTGCAGAAGCTCGATTGGTACGGTGACATCACTTTCCCCGCGTCGCACCAGCGCCTCTTTCGGTGTCAGGGCGGCAAGCGACCGGATCGCCCGGCGTGTCCGACCCAGGGCGTAGGCCTCCAGCGTGTTTGACAGCGAGAACAGAAACATCAACACCGCGCCTTCTTCCCAATAGCCGACGGCGGCTGCGCCTAGCGCGGCGACGATCATCAGCAGGTCAACATTGAAGGCCAGCGATATGAGCGACCGATAGGCGACACGGGCGCTAACGACACCGCCGGCAACGCCGGCCAGCCCGAAGATGGCGCTGCGAAGGATTGAGATGGCGCTCTCATTTAGGCCGGTCAACTGGTTGACCGCTCTCAGGCTGAGGGCGAGTCCGACTAAGATTCCGGTTCCGCAAATGGCGGTCAAGATCACCATCCGGCGCCAGCTAGCGGCCTCAACTTGATCGTCGTACCTGCCAGCCGGCGTTGATTCATAGCCGGCCGAACGCACCTTTTCCTGGATAGCTTCCAGCACACCGGCGCCATTGGATCGATATTCGAGGGCCAGCCGGCCGGTAGCGAAGTTCACGTTTATGTTGGCTAGGCCGGGAATCTGGCTGAGGCGATGCTCAAGGCCGTTGCCGCAAGAGGCGCAGGATCCGCCGGCCAACCTGAACTCGCAACGGTCGTAGTGATCGGCGAGTTGAGCGCCGGATTCGTTGGCAAGTCGCTGTACTGTGTGTAGGTCAACAAACTCAGGGTCGTATCTGAGGGCTATGCTCTTTCGCCCGCTGTCAAAGTCGGCGGAGAAAACGCCCTTGTGCTGGCGCAAGATGTCCACCAGGATGCGAGCGCAGGACTCATCGTACTCAGATGGGGAAAGCGGTAGTTCAAGCGAATGTTGCGACGTGGTTGCCCTCCGTATTCGGCGCTGGCGGTCTGCCGAGATAGATTATTCCATAGATTCTTATGTGTCTGGTTTACTCCCGGTCAGCTTTTCTCTAGAATGGACTGGATAGCTCGCCGTTGCTACTGCACAAGGGTCTGAATTGGCAGGGGCGGAGGGCCGTTCGTCCATACAACGGCCCTCCGCTTGTCATAAGCCTGAGAACAAGAGCTTTACAGCCATAGATCAAGGGATACCTCTTTGACTGCGAAAACAGAAGTCCGCGTGCGCTACGCGCCCAGTCCAACCGGATTCCCGCATATCGGCAATATTCGGACCGCCCTGTTTAACTGGCTGCTTGCCCGTCACGAAGGTGGAAGGTTCATACTGCGGATCGAGGACACCGATCAGGCGCGGATCGTGCCGGGGTCGCTGCAAGCGATTATGGATGGCTTGCGCTGGCTAGGACTCGATTGGGACGAGGGACCGGAGGCCGGAGGGTCGTTTGGCCCCTACATCCAGTCAGAAAGGCTTAGCATTTATCAGCAGTACGCCGAACAACTGCTTGAAGCCGGCCAGGCGTATCGTTGCTACTGCACTTCTGAACGTCTCGATGAAATGCGGGCGGAGCAGCGCGCCCGCAAAGAGCCGCCACGCTACGACCGTCGCTGCCGGTATCTCTCAGCAACCGAGCGCCAGGCGTTGGAGAGGGCCGGCCTGCCTTGGGTCGTCCGCTTTGCGACGCCGGAGGAAGGGACGACTACTTTCGTTGACTACCTACGCGGCGAGATAGCGTTTGAGCATGCCGTGCTGGATGACCACGTTTTGCTGAAGTCGGACGGTTGGCCGACCTACCAGTTGGCTAGCGTGGTTGACGACCATCTGATGGAGATCAGCCACGTGATACGCGGCGATGAGTGGATCAGCAGCGCACCTAGACACGTATTGCTTTACAAGGCATTTGGTTGGGATTTGCCGGTTTTGGTGCACATTCCGTTGATCCTGGGCAAAGACCACAGCAAGTTGAGCAAGCGACACGGCGCGGTTGATGTGTTGCAGTACCGGGAGCAGGGGTATTTACCTGAGGCGCTGGTCAACTTTATGGCTTTGCTCGGCTGGGCCTTAGACGAAAAGACAGAGCTTTTTGACCGCGAAAGGCTAATTCGCGAGTTCACTCTGGACCGGCTCGGCAAGAACCCCGCCATCTTTGACAACGACAAGCTGGACTGGATGAACGGTCACTACATCCGGCAACTGGCGCCGGCTGAGCTTGCGGCGAGGTTATACCCATACTACGAGCAGGCCGGCTTGGTGGCGAAGGCCGGCGGCGAATCCTCCGCCCGACCGATTATTGATGCGATCACTCCCTACATCCAAGAACGAATGAAACGATTGACCGATGCAATCGAGCTAACCGACTTCCTATTTACTGACGTGATCCAATACCAGCCGGCGCTGCTTGTTCCAAAGGGCTGGGACGCAGTCCAGACTGCCACCGCTCTACAAGTTGCGCTAGCTGAGATCGAAGATGCCGACGATATGTCTGCCGCGTCGCTAGAGGCGCGGTTTCGTGCCAAGGCGGAGGCTACCGGTTGGAAGGCCGGCCAGTTCTTCGGCGCGATCCGGGTTGCGGTGACCGGCAAAACGGTTGCGCCGCCGCTCTTTGCCACTATCGAAGCTCTCGGCAGACAACGCGCTCTCGCCCGCATCAACCATGCGGTCTGGCTCCTAACCTCGCCGTCAGTTTGAAGCTCGGCGTCCCGGCGCTTACAGCGATGAGCGTACTTATTGAGCTATTCAACTCGATGAGAATTCGTTATGTCGCGGCTATCGTAGCGCGGGGCCTTGTGCCCCGTCAGCCCCGCAGGGGACAAGCCCCTGCGCTACATAATCTTTTTTGCAAGCGATGGATTTTGGGCCTTGCGGCGTGACTAAGCTCAGTATTTCTGCCCTCCGCTGTATAATCAACTGTCAGCATTGCCGGATGGTGTAGTGGTAACACGTCTGACTCTGGATCAGAAGACCCTAGGTTCGAATCCTAGTCCGGCAGCCAATAACTCTGGTAAAATAGGCAACCGAATGGCAAACAAAGAAGCCACGGCCCGCATCAAGATCAACAAGCTCCTCGAAGCGGCAGGCTGGCGTTTCTTTCAGGAGGGCAACGCACCCGCCAATATCCGCCTTGAACCCAACGTCACCATCAAGACATCCGATCTCGACAGCCTGGGGGACGATTTCGAAAAGTCGACCAAGGGCTTCATTGACTTCCTGCTTCTCGATGGCAGAGGGTTCCCGTTCATCGTCCTTGAGGCCAAGTCGGAGGACAAGAACCCGCTCATCGGTAAGGAGAAAGCCCGCAAGTACGCCCGCTCGCAGAACTGCCGGTTCGTGATCCTCTCTAACGGCAACCTCCACTACTTCTGGGATCTGGAACGCGGCAACCCGCACGTCATTACGTCCTTTCCGACCCCGGACTCGGTGATCGGCTATCAAAAGGTCACGCCCAACCCCCAGCGCCTCATCGAAGAGCAGATCGGCGACGACTACATCGTTCTCACCCAGCGGCCGAGCTATGCGTCGGAGGCCGCCTGGAAGAATGAAGTCGAGCGCCCCGGCTACATTCAGGCCAATAAACTGCGCTTTCTGCGCCCCTATCAGTTGAAAGCCATCCACGCCCTGCAACGGGCGGTCAAGGAGGGCAAGGATCGCTTCCTCTTCGAGATGGCCACCGGCACCGGCAAGACGCTGACCGCCGCCGCCGTCGTCAAACTGTTCCTCCGCTCCGGCAATGTCCGGCGCGTTCTCTTTCTAGTAGACCGTCTCGAGCTGGAGGATCAGGCTAAGAAGGCCTTCGTTGCGCTGCTCTCCGCAGACTTCCAGACGGTCATCTACAAGGAGAACCGCGACGACTGGCAGCGCGCCGAGATCGTCGTCACCACCGTCCAGTCCCTGCTCTTCAACAACAAGTACCAGAAGCTATTCTCGCCCACCGATTTCGACCTGGTCATCTCCGACGAGGCGCACCGCTCCATCGGCGGCAATGCCCGCGCCGTGTTCGACTACTTCATCGGCTACAAGTTGGGCCTCACCGCCACGCCGCGCGACTACCTCAGAAGGTTCCACAGCGCCAATCAGTCCACCAGAGACCCCCGCGAACACGAGCGCCGGTTGCTGCTGGACACCTACCGTACGTTCGGCTGCGAGAACAGCCAGCCGACCTTTCGCTATTCCTTGCTGGACGGCGTGAAGGAGGGCTACCTGATCAATCCCACGGTGGTGGACGCCCGCACCGAAGTGACCACCAAGCTGCTCTCCGAAGAGGGATTCGTCGTCGCATTCACGGACGACACTGGCGAGGATCAGGAGGAAGCCCTCAAACAGAGCGAGTTCGAAAGGCGATTCTTCTCCGAGGCTACCAACCAGCTTTTCTGTAAGACTTTCCTCGACCACGCCCTGCGCGACCCGGTCAGCGGCGAAATCGGCAAGTCCATCATCTTCGCCGTCAGTCAGAACCATGCGGCCAAGCTGGCGCAAATCCTCAACCAGATGGCCGACCGCATGTTTCCCGGCAGGTACCAGTCCGACTTTGCCGTGCAGGTCACCTCCCAGATTGCCGACGCTCAGCAGTTCACCGTTAACTTCAGCAACAACAACCTGCTAGGCTCGGCCAACTTCTTGCCCGGCTACAAGACCAGCAAGGCGCGCATCTGCGTGACGGTTGGCATGATGACCACCGGCTACGACTGCACCGACATACTCAATCTCGGCCTGTTCCGCCCCATCTTCTCACCCACCGACTTCATCCAGATCAAGGGGCGTGGCACCCGCAAGCACGACTTCCTCGAACAGCTTTTCGACGACAGCCTCAAGGACGGCGTCACGCGCCCACAGAAGACCGCGTTCAAGCTCTTCGACTTCTTCGCCAACTGCGAGTACTTCGAGGAAGAGTTCAACTACGACGAAGTGCTGAAACTACCTCGGCCTTCAAGTAAGCGCGGCAATGATGAGGGCGGTCAAGGGCCGGTGGTGGTCGCCGGCGACTACGAGCACCTGGGAGCCGACATTCTTGCGACGATTAAGGAAGAGACCATCGGCTACGAGGGCATGAAGATCGACCGGATGTTCTTCGAGAAGTTCGAGGACGCCGTGCGCGAGAACGACTTCATTGCCAAGAGCGTCGAGGCCGGGCAGTGGGATCGGGTCATTGACTACATCAACCGCGAGGTCTTCGCCAAGCCCGAGGAGTATTACACCCTCGACAAGCTGCGCGATGCCGCCGCGGTGGACCGCCGCCTGACCTTGCGCGAGATACTGGAAAAGGTCTTTGGCTTCATCCCGCGCTTCAAGTCCAAGGATGAACTGCTGGAAGAGGAGTTCGCCAAGTTCGTGGCCGATTACAAGCCCGAAGAGGCCGAGGCCATCCCGGCCATCAAGACCTACTTCAAGGCCTATGTCACCAGCGACCAGTTACGCCACATCATCGAGAGCCGGCAGTTCACCGACCTGGCGACCAATCCGGTCTTTTCCACCCGCGACTACAAAGCCGTGCCGGCGAAGTACCGCACCATCATCCCGGAATACGTCAAGGACTATGTCTCTTTGAACCAGTTCGCCGCATAGAAGGAATGAACATGGATTCTCAGGATGGACAGGATAAGGGATTGAAACACGAAGAGATCACAAAGGCTGTGATAGGCTGTGCCTTTGAAGTGATCAATGAGCTGGGTGCGGGTTTTCTGGAGTCGGTCTATGGGAAGGCCCTTCTGGTGGCTCTGCGGCAAAAAGGCCTGTCGGCGACAGCCCAGCATCCTGTCAAGGTGATGTTCAGGAACGAATGCGTTGGCGATTTTTATGCGGATATATTCGTGGAGGAAAAAGTGATCTTGGAGCTTAAAGCGGTCAAGGCCATCGCCCCCGAACATCAGGCTCAGATTATCAACTATCTGCACGCCACTGGAATCGAAGTCGGCTTGCTCATCAACTTCGGCAACCCAAAATTGGAATACAAACGCTTTACGCGAAGCAAAGATTTCAAACATGGATAAACAGGATTCACAGGATT
>JBCLEL010000009.1:0-21013 GCA_038913435.1 Chloroflexota bacterium | reverse complement strand
CCCGCAGATGTCCGCGCGTACGTCCATCGCCGGCGCCGTCGTCGGAGACTCTGGTGGTCCCAACCACGCTGCGCACCATCGCCACTCGACCGGTTCGCACCATCTCCTTGATGCCAAACCCGCGAAGCAGGTTCACAATCGAGTCTATCTTGTCCTGGGGGCCGGTCACCTCGATCATCAACGAGTCAGTCGCTACGTCCACGATATTCGCCCGGTAGATGTCAACAATCTGCATGATTTCGGAGCGAGTGGTTGAGGTGGCCGTCACTTTTACAAGCGCCAGCTCGCGCTCGACCTTCTTGTCGTCGCTGACATCGCTGATTTTCAAGACCTCGATGATCTTGTATAGCTGTTTTATCACCTGTTCAATGACCTGCTCATCACCATCAACTACTATCGTCATGCGCGAGATGCCGGCAATTTCGGTGTGCCCGACGGTCAAGCTCTCGATGTTGAACCCACGCCGGCGCATCACGCTGACGACTCGGTTCAAGACGCCAGGATGGTCTTCCATAATCGCCACGACTGTTCTGCTCATATCGGTTTCTCCAGCTTGTAACTCGCGGCGATCAACCGGCCGCTTCGGTGATGATGTCGGACAACGCCCCACCCGGTGGGATCATCGGAAATACGCTTTCCTCCGGAGACACCAGGAAGTCAATGAGGAATGGCCCCTTGTGCTCCATCGCCTGCCGGATGGCCGGCTCTACCTCCTCCTTGGTTTTGACCCGCAAAGCCGGTATACCGTAGGCGTCTGCCAGCTTCACGAAGTCCGGCTGGCCAATCAGCGAAGACGAATAGCGCCGCTGGTAGAAGAACTCCTGCCATTGCCGGACCATGCCCAGGTACAGGTTGTTTATGACCGCAATCTTGATTGGCAGGTTTTCCTGGACGATGGTGCCAAGCTCTTGCATAGTGATCTGGATGCTACCATCACCTATCACGCACCAGACTGTCTCATCCGGCCGGCCAAGCTGGGCGCCCATGGCCGCCGGCAGGCTGTAACCCATTGCGCCCAAACCGCCGGAGGTGATAAAGCTGTTGCGCTTGTCAAACCACCAAAGTTGGGCTACCCACATCTGGTGCTGGCCAACGTCGGCGATGACCACTGCGTCGCCGCCGGTGACTTTATAGAGCTTCTCGATCACATACTGCGGCAACAGTTCCTCCGCCTCGCGTACAACCGTCATAGGTATTTGCCGCCGCCACTCGCAGATCTGCTCGATCCAATCTGAATGATCGCCAGGCTCAACCTCCTTGTTGAGCACCGCCAGCACATTCTTAACATCGCCCACTATCGGCACCGTTGCTTTAACGTTTTTGCCGATCTCAGCCGGATCAATCTCAATATGGATGACCTTGGCATTTGGCGCAAAGCCGCTGACCTTACCGGTTACCCGGTCGTCGAAGCGCATGCCAACTCCGATCAGCAGGTCGCACTCGGTAACCGCCCGATTGGCGTAGGCGCTGCCGTGCATACCTAGCATACCGAAGTTTAGTTCGTGTGATTCTGGGAAGCATGAGAGGCCGTGCAGGGTAGTAATGACCGGTATGTTAGTGTTTTGCGCCAACTCCCTCAGCTCGTCGTAAGCTTGCGAGATGATGACGCCGTGGCCGGCGACGATCAACGGCCGCTTGGCCTCTTTGATGAGCTGGGCTGCCTGTCGGATCTGCTTGATATTGCCATACATCGTTGGCCGGTAGCCGGGGAGCCTGATCTCCTCCGGCCAATTGAATTCCGCCTCTTTTTGCTGTATGTCACGCGGAATATCAATCAAGACTGGTCCAGGTCGCCCGGTGCCGGCGATGTAAAACGCCTCCTTGATGATGCGCGGCAGGTCCTCCGTTCTGGTCACCAGATAATTATGCTTAGTGATTGGCAGGGTAATGCCGGTGGTGTCCACTTCCTGGAAGGCGTCCCGGCCGATCATGGACGTCGCCACCTGGCCGGTGATAGCCACGATGGGGACTGAGTCCAAATTCGCGTCGGCGATGCCGGTTACCAAATTCGTCGCGCCAGGGCCGGAAGTGGCGAGACACACTCCCACCCGGCCGGTTGCCCGGGCATAGCCGCTGGCCGCGAAGGCCGCGCCTTGCTCGTGCCGGACCAGGACGTGATGTAGCTGTGGGTATTCTGGTATTGCATGGTACAAGGGCAATACCGCGCCGCCGGGATAGCCGAATACGACCTCTACACCCGCCCGAATGAGACTCTCGCAGATAATCCGCGAGCCGGTCAACCGCCTGGGAAGTGGCTTCGGCGTCGGCGCAGCCGGCTCGGACTGTGGTATCGGTTGTATCGCCATTTCGATCCCTCCTGGGTAGCTGATTATTTAGGTGTAGGTTACGCATATAAAAAAGCCCGTCCCGGCTAGGGACGGGCCTCAGACCCGCGGTACCACCCTAGTTGGCGGCGCAATGTCGAAGCGACCAGGAACAAAAAATCCCGTCCTCTGGAGGACGGGACTCATTTTGCCCCGCGGTACCACCTCGTTTGACAGCCTGCGCTGCCCACTTGGCGCGCTATATCGGGCGCAACCCGGCTCAGACCTAATTGGCTCAAAGCCGTTCAGCCTGGCTGCTCAGGGGCGAGTTCGAGAGATCGTCACCGCCAGCTTCCACCAAACGCCGGCTCTCTACGAGGTCAGACCTCCCTATTACTCCCCATCATCGCAACTCATTGAATAGATTATGTTGATTATACCACAGGCGTCCCTCAAAGTCAACAGAAGTTTTTTGTGTGTAAGCGTTCAGATTTCAGCCGGCGATCTCTTACGCCTCCACTTGGGGTAAGCCTATCCCACAAATGGGAGCCCGGTATCGGCGCCCCCCACCGAAAATCAGGCAGCCCAGCCGGATTCACCCTCCCGCCGTTACAAAACATTGGGATTTACCCGCGCGATGGTCTGCGCCGGCAGTGACTCGGGCGTCATCTGCCACAGCTCAATCTGGTTGCCGTCCAGGTCGGAGATCATCACGCCCCAGACACCATCTCCGCCGAGAGTCGGCTCGCATCCCTGGGCGAACCCCTGCGCTTGAAGCGCGCGCACAGTGGCGTGAATGTCGTCCACCCAAAGACC
Organism: Chloroflexota bacterium; assembly: GCA_038913435.1. Classification (GTDB taxonomy): domain Bacteria; phylum Chloroflexota; class UBA6077; order FW602-bin22; family JBCLEL01; genus JBCLEL01. The sequence goes on along the minus strand of JBCLEL010000009.1, from coordinate 17,933 downwards.
CATGTGGAGATAACCGGCCCGGTCTTTCGCTTGCTCTGGGCCGTCGGTTCCGCCGGGCAGGAGTTCCAGGAACGTCTCGCCGCCGGCCCACAGGCAGATGATCAAGCGTCCGGTGGGCGTGTGGACGCGGTGTGATTCTTTGAAGCCCAACACATCGCGATAGAAGTGGAGCGCGGCGTCCACGTCGCGCACCTGGCAGGCAACATGAGCAATCGAGGTAATCATCAGTTCCCACTTTTCCTTTTTCTGCGTTTACCATTTGCGATCGTTTTGACGTCCCTGATCGGGAGCACATTGGAGCTACCATATTATAGATTCCGCTGGGATGGTTCAGGATTTGTTTTGTGGTTATCCCATCAACTGTCCGGAGCTTTTACACCAGTCAACCCATAGATTACATTGACGCTTATCACACGGCGTTAGTCGAAAACAGCAAAAGCCCAGAACTGTACAGCTACGATGCTCACCTCGACCGGGTCGCCGGCCCGCGCCGGCTGGAGGGGTGACTTGCCTCCATCTCCACCTCAGCCCTATGTACCGCATTGTAGTACAATCATATCGTCATTTTCGTTCGTCGTCTCCGATGGGACCCTTGGAATGTAAACCATATTGCTCGTCACCACGTGACACCGGACTAGGTGGAAGAAGTATGTCGCGGCGATTACATAGTGCGGCAAAGTCACCACGGTAGACTCCTTTTGATTGGGCCGGCCCTTGCTGGTCGGATGCTAGCAATCGTCCTTGACCCCGAAGGTGACGACGCTTACTACGTAGTGAACGCACGCAGCGCAGACCGCAAAGAGCGCCGCATCTATCAGCAAGAGGGGAGAGGCAGTGAAGAAGATGATACAAAAAGAGCAACTTAAGAAAAGTCGAATCCCGGACTTCGCCAACTATGAGGAGGAAGCCAAGTTTTGGGATACCCACAGTTTTGCTGACTACTGGGACGAGTTCAAGCCGGTTAAAGTCCGCTTTGCCAAGAACCTCTCGGAAGGCATCACAGTCCGGCTTGACCCGATGACGTTGGCCGAGCTACGCGCCCGCGCTAAAGAGAAGGGCATTGGGCCGACTACGCTGATTCGAATGTGGATCATGGAGCGGCTTCAGCAAGAATGTCAGGCCGCTGCCAAGACTTCGTAGCGAGGGTTGGAAAGACCTGAAAGCTGGCTTTGCAACGCTACAAAGCGGCCTCCGCCGGCTGGGGCCGTAACGCTCAGTCTGGCTTTCGGTAAGATCATGTCTGGAGAATCCAGACTAAGCGCCAACTTTGGAGAAAATGATTGATCCATCTACATTCAGATTGGACGCAAGATCGGCTTAAAGCATACATTGGAACAACTGAGACGCTCACCATGGAATTCAAAAGCGACCGATCCCTGATCTGGGCGAGTGAGGGTGAGAAGAGAGCCCGGATCAAAGAAGCGGCAAAAGATGTAGCAGCGATGGCGAATGAAGTAGAGGGCACTATTATTTACGGGATTGAAGAGTCTAAGAGTGGCACCCGACGCAGGGCTTCGGCGTTGAGCAACGGTTTTGGCCCAGATCATACCGTCTCGCGTGAGTGGTTCATTCAAACAATGCGAGACCATATTCATCCGCCGCTTCCTGACCTCGACGCAGTTGAGGTTCCGTTGGACGACGGCCGATTTGCTCTGGTGGTCCTGGTGCCGCAGGCGAGAGAAGTTGCCCGCCAGATCGAGGGTCTCGATAAAGGTCACTACTTCTTCTATCGGCGGGACGCCCAGGGAACACACGAAATGACCGTTCAGGAGATTGAAGATGTGCGACTAAGGCTTGTGCGCCCATCGCTTGATCTAGCGGTGAGAGTTAAGGATACTCAGACGTCTCTGCACGGTGGGACCCAAAGGGCTGATCTTAAAACGCAATTCCAGATCGAGAATCACTCATCAGCTACAGCATCATTCGCGGTCATTACAATTGGCCTACACGGGAATATAGTTATCGGCGAATATCGTGAATGGCAATCTATTCAGTCGCGTGATAACTGGACGATAATTCGTTGCGTATTGGCTTCAGGAAGCTCAAGCCGGTGGAGTCCTATCACCCCTGGGTTTACGCTGTTGCCTGAGGATCTGTGGCTTAAAACACCTCTGGTCGAGTTGGATAGCTTTGAATCTAGATGCCTCGGCGTAGCAAGGCTCGACCACGACGGCGGGACGAGACTTTATCGGGTAATGTTGTATTGGCCAGCGGCTGAACAAGCATCTAAGCTGCGCTTGACTCCGGTGGAAGACGACTTTAGAGAAGAACGAAACAGAGGTTTGGTGATACCGGATATATTCCAACTTCCGACGTCAATCTGACCTGGTTCACCTTTCGCCATATTTCTGGGCGGAAATTTATCCTGGAGGATTAGCTATGAAAATTACCAACGTCACCGTCGAGGAATACAGTTGGCCGCGGACCAGGCCGATCCGCAACGGCAAGCATGTCTACACCCACTCCGGCCTCTGCCTGGTAAAGGTCGCCACTGATGAAGGGATTGAGGGCGTCGGCATCGGCTCGCCAAACGTCATCAACAAGCCGGTAGTCGAAAAACTTAGCGGCGAGCTAGTCGGCGAGAATCCGATGAACGTCGAGCGCCTCTGGCACAAGATGTGGGTGCCCAAGCTGATCGGCCGTCGGGGACTGACCACCCGCGTCATCAGCGTCATTGACATCGCCCTCTGGGATCTGCGTGGCAAGATCACCAACCAACCCTTATACCGGCTGCTCGGCGGCAACGCCGAGCGGGTGCCGGCCTACATCGCCGGCGGATACTACGAGGATGGCAAGGGGCTGACCGAGCTGGCCCAGGAGATGGTTGACAATGTCAGGATGGGCGCAACCGCCGTTAAGATGAAGGTCGGCGGCACCACCATCAACGAAGATGTCGAGCGGGTCAAGATCGTTCGAGAAGCGATTGGGCCGTATGTAAAGCTGATGGTTGACGCCAACTGCGCTTACCGTTACTACGAAGCGATCCAACTGGCGCGAAAGATCGAGCAATTTGACATCTTCTGGTTCGAGGAACCGGTCGCGCCGGACGACTACCAGGGACACGCTCTCCTGGCCCAGCAGACAATGATTCCAATAGCGACCGGCGAGAATGAGTACACCCGCTATGGCTTCCGCGATTTGATCGAACACCGCTCGGCGGCGATTCTGAACCCAGACGCGCAGGTTCTGGGGGGCATCACCGAGTTTATGAAGGTTGTGGCGCTGGCGCAGGCCTACGACCTCGACATCGCCCCGCACGGCAGCCAGGATGTGCACATTCATCTGGTCGCCGCGATAGCAAACGGCCTAATTGTCGAATACTACCGAGATACTGTTGATCCGATGTGGCGGAAGATGTACAAAGAGACGCTGACCTTGAGTGAGGATGGGACTCTCAGTCCACCGGACCGACCGGGACTCGGCGTTGAACCGAACTATGAGGCGCTGGCGCCGCATCGAGTTGGCTAAAGCCTGCTCAGGGCTAAAGCTCTTTCATCCACGCCGGCGTTCGGCGCTGAGGTCGTAGCTCTCCATCGGGGGAAAGTGGCCTTTGAGGGTCCAGCCGCCATCAACGTGCAGGATTTCTCCGGTGAGGAAGCCAGACTGTTCCGAGGCTAAGAAGACCAGCGGCCCAACGTAGTCCTCCGGCGCGCCGACACGCTTCATCGGGATCAATGGCACCCAACTCTCGTTGTAATTTGGATCGTACTTGAGGTTACGCTCGGTCGTGGTCGGCGCCGGGGCGATAGCGTTGACCCGGACGTTGAATGGTGCGTATTCGAGCGCGAGTTGCCGAGTAAGTCCCTCAAGACCAGTTTTCGACATTGTATATAGCGAGTGCCACTCGATCAGCAGGCTTGCCGCGCACGAGCTGATGTTGATGATCGCCCCGCCACCCACTTCGCGCATATGTTTGAAGGCGGCCACGCTGGCGAAGAACGGACCGCGAAGATTGGTGTTCACAACGTCATCCCAGTCATCATCACTGATGTCGGAGGCCGGCCCAAACCGGGTGCGCGCCGCGTTGTTCACCAGGATGTCAATGCGGCCAAACCGCTCGACCGTTGCGGCGATCAAGCGCTTGGCTTCGCTACTGAGTCCCAAGTCTGCCTGTACGGTGATAGCCTCTCCACCGCCGTGTAGTATTTGTCGAACTGTCGCTTCGGCGCCCGGTCCGTCGTTCTTAAAGTTGACGACAATTTTAGCGCCATGATCGGCCAACCCTACCGCCAGCGCCTGCCCGATACCTTTACTGGCGCCGGTTACGACGGCAACTTTCCCCTGCAGAACACTCATCCTGTAGTCCTTTTGCATGGAGGATAGTCGTTGCGCAGCCAATTGGTGGAGCTGAGGGGATTCGAACCCCTGACCTCAACACTGCCAGCGTTGCGCTCTCCCGGTTGAGCTACAGCCCCAGATCAACGTTGCGGAGGAACCGCATGGGCAATTGTAGCAGAGTTGCTGTGAGGACATCAAAATCACGAACTACGTAAGTTTTCAGATTTAGGAGGATCAGTTTTGCAGGCGCCCGCGCATCAATCTAAGCTCATATCGTATCCGGCGACATCCGATTGGTGAAAACACAGCGGGTTGCAAGGGCGGAGCCCTTAGCCGGGGATGTGGGGTGTCCCCCACGAGTGGAGTTCCCCCTTCTCCTCGCAGGAGAAGGGGGCCAGGGGGATGAGGTCGGCCTCACCTAACTGTTGGTAGTGAAGGGGACGAAACCTCTGGAATCTGAACAATTACCGAACTACCTGTTATTTACCCAGCCGGCGCCGGCTGGCCGGCGGCTGCCGCTAGCTCGCGGATGTAGCGGCTGGCTGCTTCGACCACCTGTCCCGTTTTCGCCCGCTCGATCACGTCAATCAGGGCGCTACCGACGATAGCGCCTTCCGCCAGGCTATGTAGGGCTGCAACGTGCTCCGGCCGGGAAATGCCGAAACCGACGGCGCGGGGTAGCTGGCTGTGCCGGCGGACGCGGGCCAGAAACTCCGGCAAGGACTTCGACATCATCGCACGGGCGCCGGTAACGCCGCTCAACGACACGCAGTAGATAAACCCGCTCGCCTGCTTGCCGATCTTTCCCAGACGCTGGTCGGTGCTGGTTGGCGCGGCGAACTGGATCAGATCAAGACCGTTGGCCCGGCAAAGTCCGGCCAGATCGGCCGCTTCGTCAACCGGCAGGTCCGCCACGATCAGCCCGTCAACGCCGGCTGCCCGCGCCTCGCCGACAAAACGCTCTGGCCCGTAGCGCAAGATGGGATTCAGATAGCCCATCAGAAGTAATGGCACCGCCACCTTCGAGCGCAACTGGCCGGCGATCTCCAAACAGGCTGCTGGGGTGATGCCGCTCTGCAACGCCTGGTAGGTTGACCGCTGGATCGTCGGCCCGTCGGCCAGTGGGTCGGAAAAGGGTATGCCTAGCTCAAAGGCGTCAGCGCCGGCCGCCGCCAATGCCGGAATTAAGTCGAGAGTGGCCTGCCTAGACGGGTAGCCGATGGTTAGATAAGGCATCAACGCCAGCCGGCCGCCGGCCTGAGTCTGGGTGAAAAGCTCTTTTAGCCGGCTCATTTGCCCTCACCCTGACCCTCTCCCAGCGGGAGAGGGAAGCCATTCTGCCTCTCCCGCTGGGAGAGGCCGGTTCGCCTGCGGCGAACCGGGTGAGGGCGCTCCAGCCGCCAGATTAGAAAGCAACCTAGTTGGCTCATCGGCCCGTTCCTTCCAATGTCACGCCTAACGCCTTCGCAACCGTGTGCATATCCTTGTCCCCACGGCCGGAGAGGTTTATCACAACCGTCTGATCGGCCGGCATCTCCTTCGCAATCTGGACAGCCAGATAGACGGCATGGGCCGGCTCCAAGGCGGGGATGATCCCCTCGGTCTCGCACAGCAGCTTGAATCCTTCTAACGCCTGCTTATCGTCAACGGCGAAGTACTCGGCCCGGCCGGTGTCCTTCAAATAGCTGTGCTCCGGGCCAACGCCGGGATAGTCGAGTCCGGCCGAGATGCTATGCGTCGGCCTGACCTGGCCGTGCTCGTCTTGCAATAGATAGGAGCGAGCGCCGTGGAGCACGCCAACAGACCCGGCGAACAAGGTGGCGGAGTGGAGGCCGGAGGCGACACCGTGTCCGCCGGCCTCAGCCCCCACTAACCTGACAGATTCGTCGGCTAGGAAAGGGTGGAACACCCCGATGGCGTTGCTGCCACCGCCGACACAGGCAACGATGCAGTCCGGCAGCTTGCCGATCTGTTCCAGGCACTGCCGGCGCGCCTCCTGGCCGATCACTGACTGAAAGTCGCGCACGATCATTGGATAAGGGTGCGGGCCGACCGCCGAGCCGATCATATAGTAGGTTGTCAGGACGTTCGTAACCCAGTCGCGGATCGCCTCGTTGATCGCGTCCTTGAGCGTACGGCTGCCGCTGGCGACTGGTCTCACCTCAGCGCCGAGCAGCTTCATGCGGAACACGTTCAAAGACTGGCGCTCGATGTCCTCCTCGCCCATATAGACAACGCATTGGAGGTCAAGCAGAGCGCAGACAGTGGCAGTGGCGACGCCGTGCTGGCCGGCGCCGGTCTCGGCGATGATACGGCGCTTGCCCATGCGCTTCGCCAATAGCCCCTGGCCGAGGGCGTTGTTGATCTTGTGAGCGCCGGTGTGGGCCAGGTCTTCACGTTTCAGGAATATCCTCGCTCCCATGCCGTTAACGACCCGAAGGGTCTCGGTCAGCCGGCTGGCGTAGTAGAGCGGCGTTGGCCGGCCGACGTAGTGCCGGGCCAGATCGTTCAATTCCCGTTGAAAGGAGGGATCGTCTTTGACGGCATAGTATTGTTCGACCAGCTCGTCCAACGCCGTCATCAGCGTTTCTGGCACGTACTGACCACCGTAAGGGCCGAACCGGCCGTTGAATCTTTCTGCGAGGGCTGTTGTGGAACTAGACTTCATTACTTACACCACGACTTCTTGCTGACATAAGAGACACGATCATAAACGATCTTCTCAGTTTTTCAGGGTTTCCCGTCCGTCCTGAGCAATGTCGGTAGCACGCTTGGAAAATCTACGACCTGGTGTCCCATACCTGCTCGAACCGTAGTGATCTCTCCGATGTGGTAGTAGATATGAGCGATAAGCCGACCTAGCCGGTAGTTACCTGTTACAAATTTGCCTTGTAAAGCCCCAACTGACCCTGCATAGAGGGAAGACCTAGAAAGGCTCACCTCACTAGCTTGAGCTAGGAAGCTTCTTGCTTTGCCAATCACCTCCGATAACGCTAGCCGGACCGTTTCCCAATCAGCGGACTTGCCGGTTCCGTCACGCCTGAATTCACTGGCAAGGCAAGAATTCTGAGGATGGCCGGCTAGGGCATCGTTCACCCAGGAATCAAGGTGTTGAGCCACATGACCAATCGTGCAGCTAAGAGAGCTCGAGCCCGGTATGATCCTCTCCGCGTCTGCTGTTGCCAGTCCTGCGAGAGAACGTTCAAGATCGTCCAGCGCATCCAGAAGAAGAGCCGTCAGCAATGACATCTCTGGCGACACCTTTCGCAGTGTATAGTCATCCGACACGTCTGGCCGCCTGGATGAAAGCGGCTATTAGCTCGCTGCTTTTGCGGCCATCAACCTCGACGCCGCTGCTTACGTCAACCCCCCATGGTCGGACGGCCATTATAGCCTCCTGAACATTGGCCGGATTCAGCCCGCCGGCCAGCAGGAAGGGGAAGGCCGGCCGGTGCGCCTTTAGCAGCGACCAGTCGAGGCTCCTGCCACCGCCTCCACCTTGACCGGGCACCTGGGCGTCGAAAAGTGCTGTCGCGCCTTTCTCATAATAGCCGGCTGCTCTTTCTATATCGCTGGTATCAAGAACAGTAATAGATTTTATGGCCGGCCGCTCGATCTCATCGAGATAGTCCGGCGGCTCTTCCCCACACAACTGCACGTAGTCAAGACCGACCTCGGCGGCGATCTCGTTGACCAAGGCCGGCGACTCGTTGACAAAAAGGCCGACCCGGGCCGGCCCAGCCGGCAATTGCCGAATTATCTCACGGGCGACAGCCGGCGTCAGCCGGCGCTTTGACGGCGCAAAGACGAAGCCGAGGAAGTCCGCGCCGCACTCGGTTGCCACCAGCGCGTGTTCAAGCTCTTTCAGCCCGCAGATTTTGACCCGCAGACGCTCGCTCATCGGCCGAGCAACTCCCGCACCTTCTGACCGATGTCGCCGGCTCTGACCAACGATTCACCGACCAGCATCGCGTCAACATTCCACTCCCGCAGCATGGCAACATCGGCCGGATGGTGGATGCCGCTCTCGCTGACCACGATATGACCGTTCGGTATCAACTTCCGCAGCCTTTCCGTCGTACGTAGGTCAACTTTGAATGTCCTCAGATCGCGGTTGTTGATGCCGATCAACGTCGCGCCGGCGTCCAACGCCCGGCGGGTTTCCTCCTCGTTATGCACCTCGATCAGCGCCGCCATCCCCATAGTGCGGGCTAGGTCGGCCAGCGAGCGGAGTTGCTCGTCTTCCAATATAGTGACGATCAGCAAGACACAGTCAGCGCCGGCGGCCCGGGCCTCCACCACCTGGTAGGGATCGAAGATGAAGTCCTTGCGTAGCACCGGCAGGGTGACATTGACCTTGACCCGGCGCAAGTCGTTCAACGATCCCTGGAAGAAATGCTCGTCGGTCAGGACGGAGATTGCGCTGGCGCCGTTGGCCTCGTATTGGTCGGCCAGGCGAACTGGACTGAAATCTGGCGATATGAGGCCGGCCGATGGCGAGGCTTTTTTCACCTCGGCGATCAGGGCGATGTCCGGTCCGGTCAGCGCGGCCGCGAACGGTCGCGGCGGGTCCTCCAGGCCGGCCTGCATCTCAAGCTCGCGGTAGCTGACGGCCTGCTTGCGCTCGGCCAGCTCCTTGCGCTTGTAGGCGACGATCTCGTCGAGGATCATTGAACAATGCCCATTTCTATAGGGTTGTTTAGCGGTAACGTAGGGGCGACCCGGCGGGTCGCCCCTACCGGGTTTTCACGGTCCAGGTCCCATTGCAGAGGGTTGTTGACGATGTATTCACGAGCGCGGGATAACTCACTTTCGTTGCGGATTACGTGCTCGTAGTAGTTGCGTTGCCAGACCGGCAGTCCCGGCGTGTTTCGCAAGCGGTTGATGCGTTTGCTAGCGGCCGGTTTGAATTGGCCGATGATTGCACCAAGCGAGCCTGAGGCAGGGCCAGTGGGACGGCTGGTTGTATATAATCTGACGGTAGGGGCGACCCGGCGGGTCGCCCCTACGATGTGACGATCAACATCCGTCAGGGCGATGATGCCGTGTAGGTGATTGGGCATGATGATGAACACCTCCAACACCACGTTTGGTCTGACAACGGCTGTATTCAGCCACTCGCTATGGACGATCTGTCCGTACTCGTTCAATTGCATTACACCATCAACGATTTCACCAAAAATACATTCCCGCTTATGTGAACAGATAGTCACAAAGTAGGCGCCGGCGCAAGAATAATCATAGCCTTTCAGCCGTATAGATCGGCGCTCACGCTTGTCATTGGATTTCAAGGCCATCTAGCTTCTCATCAAACCCGAGTCGTATCGTAGGGGCGACCCGCCGGGTCGCCCCTACCGTCGAATCGTCTGTTAAAGCTTGCTTTACCCGGCACCTGCGGCCAGCTCGTTCGACAACCGGACCAACGCCGCCAGCCGGCTGGCCGCCCGGCCGCTGTCAATCGCCTCGCCGGCCAGCTTGACGCCGGCCTGTACCGACTCGGCCAGATCGCCGGCGTATAACGCCGCGCCAGCGTTCAACAGCACCACATCCCGCTGCGGCCCCGTTTCGCCGGCGAACACCGACCGAATAATCGCTGCATTGTCCTGGGCGCTGCCACCGCGCAGATCGTCCCGCCTGGCCCGGCTGAAACCGAGGTCCTCCGGTTTCAGCGCATAGCTCCTGACTGCGCCGCGCCGGACCTCAAAGACCGTTGATTCCGAGCAGGTGGAGATCTCGTCTAACCCGTCATCACTGGTGACAACCAGCGCGTGTTCGGCGCCCAGCAGGCGCAACGTATTGGCCATCTTTGATGCTGTCTCTTCATTCGGCACGCCCAACAGTTGGTGGCGAGCGCCGGCCGGGTTGGTCAAGGGGCCGAGGATGTTGAAGATCGTGCGAACGCCGATCTCGCGTCGCGGGCCGGCCGCGTACTTCATCGCCGGATTAAAGAGCGGCGCGAACATGAATCCAATTCCAACTTCATCCAGGCAACGGGCAACCTGCTCGCCGTTGAGATTGATGTTGACGCCTAAGGCTTCGAACACGTCGGCGCTACCGCAAGAGCTGGACATCGCCCGATTGCCGTGCTTGGCAACGGTGGCGCCGGCCCCGGCCGCGACGAACGCCGCCGCGGTGGAGATATTGAACGTGCCGGCGCCATCGCCGCCGGTCCCGCAGGTGTCCAGCGCCGGCCGCGAAGATGTAACCTTGACTGCCTTGCTGCGCATCGTCTCAGCAAAGCCGGCGATCTCGTCAACCGTCTCGCCCTTGAACCGGAGCGCGACCACCAGCGCGCCAAATTGGGCCGGCGTCGCTAGTCCGGTCATAATCTCCTCCATGACCTGGGCAGCTTCGGCCCGGCTGAGCGATTGGCCTTCTATCAGCCGGGAGATCGCTTCACGTATCATCGCACGCTCCTTTGTAGGATGTGGCCGGTAGGGGCGACCCGCCGGGTCGCCCCTACTACTACCGCTGAGACGCAAAGGCGCGGAGAGCTCTGAATGCTCTTTTCTCTGCGTCTCCGCGCCTCTGCGGTTCATTGTTTACTCACGCAACGATGGGTAGTCGCTCTGAAGGAAATTCCTCAGCAGGTCTTTACCAACCTTGGTCATGATTGACTCCGGGTGGAACTGGACGCCTTCAATCGGATATTCGCGGTGCCGCATCGCCATGATCTTGCCGTCGGCGGTCTGAGCGGTGATTTCCAGACACTCCGGCAACGTCTTCCGGTCCACTATCAGGGAATGATAGCGAATCGCCTCAAACGGGTTGGGCAGGTCACACAGAACCCCTTTACTATCGTGATAAATGAGCGAGGTCTTGCCGTGCATGACCCGGTCGGCCCGTACGACGTTGCCGCCGAAGGCGTGGCCGATGCACTGATGGCCCAGGCAGACGCCGAGTAGCGGTTTCTTCGGCCCGAAATGGCGGATCACCTCGTTCGACAGGCCGGCTTGCGGTGGGCCGCAAGGGCCAGGCGATACCACGATCCGCTCCGGGTCCAGCTTCTCGATCTCGTCAATCGTGATCTGGTCGTTGCGGTGGACCACGACCTCGGCGCCCAACTCGCTCAAATATTGATAAAGGTTGTAAGTGAAAGAGTCGTAGTTATCAAGCAGCAGAATCATCTATTCCTCCCGTCTAACCAACCAGCCCCTCGGCAACATCAATGGCCTGAAGAGTAGCCCGCGCCTTGCTCTGACATTCCTTATGCTCCAGTTCGGGGACCGAGTCGGCAACAATTCCGGCGCCGGCCTGAATGTGGGCGACGCCGTCCTTCATCACTACCGTCCGGATGGTGATGGCGGTATCGAGGTTGCCGGAGTAGCTGAAATAGCCAACCGCGCCACCGTAGGGGCCGCGCAAATCCGGCTCAAGCTCGGCGATGATCTCCATCGCCCGTATCTTGGGCGCGCCGGACAAGGTGCCGGCCGGGAAGCAGGCTTGCAGCGCGTCAAACTGGGTTAGCTCAGGCTTCAACCGGCCGGCCACCTGCGAGACCAGGTGCATCACGTGCGAGTAGCGTTCCACCCCCATCAACTGAAGCGCCTTCACAGTTCCTGGCAGGCTCACCCGGCCAATGTCGTTGCGTCCCAGATCAACCAGCATAATGTGCTCGGCCCGCTCCTTCTCATCATTGACCAGCTCCTGCTCCATCGCCAGATCCTCCGCCGGCGTGCGACCGCGCCGACGGGTGCCGGCGATGGGATGGGTCATCACATTGCCCTCGTCCACCTGGACCAGCAGCTCAGGTGAAGCGCCGATCAGGTGACATTCGCCGAGGTCAAGGAAGAACATATACGGCGACGGATTGATCGTACGCAACACCCGATAGATGTCGAACGGCGCGGCAGTGGTCGGCCGGCTGAACCGCTGCGACAGCACTGCCTGGATGATGTCGCCGGCCTGGATGTACTCTTTGGCTTGTTCCACCATCTTTTCAAAGCGTTTCTGGCTCATGTTAGAAGTGGCCTCGACTGATGGCGTCTTAACAGTGGCAAACGTCTCGTGCCGGCTGGCCGGTGGCAACGGTTGGCGCAGCTTTTCCACCAGCGCGTCAATCCGATCAATGGCTTCCCGGTATGCTTTGTCAACGTCACCGTTGCAATGAGCGTGGCTGACAACCTTGATCTTGTGTTGCAGGTGGTCGAAGACGAGCAGAGTGTCGGTGAATAGGAAGATCGCCTCCGGCAGACCCAACGGGTCGTTGGCTGGCGCCGGTAACCGCTCAAAGTAGCGGACGCACTCGTAGGACAGGTAGCCGACCGCGCCGCCGTGGAAGCGCGGCAGCCCGCTGATCGGACTCAGCTTGTGCTGGTTCAACAGGTCGCGGATCACATTTAACGGGTTAGTGAAGGCGCGCCGCTCGTCGGCTTGACCGAGCCGGCATAGCGTCGCCTGGCCGGCCTGCATCCGCAGCGTCAAATAGGGTGACGATCCGATGAAGGAGTAGCGGGCCAGCCGCTCGCCGCCTTCGACGCTCTCCAGCAAGAAACTGCCATCCTTCACTCCTGGAGAAGGACCGGCGATCTTCAAGTATGCCGAGACCGGCGTCTCCAGGTCAGCCAGTATCTCCCGGTAAACTGGCACCAGGTTGCCGCTGGCGGCTAGCCGGCGGACCTCTTCAAGCGCTGGTGTGTACAAATCGCGCCTCCTATCTCGATTCCACCGCAGAGACGCAGAGTCGCAGAGAATTTTCTTGTTCTCTCTGCGTCTCCGCGCCTCTGCGGTTCAAAGCTTCTCCGTTTTTTCGGACAAACAAAAAACCCCACGTCCATTGGGGACGCGAGGTTAACTCCGTGGTGCCACCCCGGTTGTCGCCTAAGGCGACCGCTCATTGACGAGTACGGGACGACTAATTGCTATCCGATACCCGATCCCTTCTAACGGCGGGATGGCCGGCTGCGCCTACTGACCTGGAGATTACCTTTAAACCGCTGAGACCGCAGAGATCGCCGAGGAAATTATCCTCATTTTTCTCTGCGTACTCTGCGCCCTCTGCGGTTAATAACCTCGTAGGCGTTCGGGCAGCGACTCCCAGGGCCATTCAACTTCCCTGCTTGGCGCCGGCTCGCACCTGCCCCGGCTCTCTGTGCCCCATCAGGAAGCCTACTCGTCCTGTTCGCAGTCTTTGCTTGTTTGGTTGTGATTGGAGTATAGCATGCTTGCGAAGGTTTTAAAATTTGGCGCTCTAGATTTAGCGATTTGGGGTTGGGGAAACGATGTTCCAGCATTGGTGACCGCATTCATTCAATATGACCCTGATCCCTTCCCCACTGGAGCCAAGCAGCTCTTGCCTCGTCGAAATTAGTTGCGGATTTCGCAGGGGATTCTCCCGTCAGCGCATTGAGCGCCCAAAACCAGTGGTCCGGGCTTTCCTCCAACTCGCGCAAGATCAATGGAATCACGGCTGGCCCCATCCCAATTATTCTTTGGTAGGCCGGATGCATCGCTCTCTTGGTAACAGACGATAACATAAGCGTGTCCTCGCGCCATTGCTCGGCCAGTACCAAGAAAACGGGCTTCAGGCCGGATTCTCTGTCCAGGCTTGCTGCTACCCTCTGGCCTACCATTGCTCTTACCCCTATTCCCTTGATACACGAAGTCTAGCATAGGCTAGACCCCGCGTGCCATTGGCTAGTGGGGCCGCGGACGGCTGGCGGGCGGGACTAGAGACGGCTTCTTTAGCCGTCGAACTGCACTGATGGAGTTGGCATTCTATCAATGGCGCCGGCTCGCACCTGCCCCGGCTCTCTGTGCCCCATCAGGAAGCCTACTCGTCCTGTTCGCAGTGTTTGCTTGTTTATTTGTGATTGGAGTATAGCACGCTGGCGAGGTTAGACAAATTTCGTCGTGGGGCGGGGCCTTGTGCCCCGCCGCCTTGCTAACGGCGGGAGAGGGTCTGCCAAGTTTTTGTAATAGGGAGAAAGCCATCAATACCGCTACCGCTGCAACTGGCGCTTGATCGGCAGGCTGGTTCCGTCCCACCCACCACCGGCGGCACGAGACAAGCTCGTGCCCTACGTTGGATGTGCGACTTACTCTAGTTAGACAGAAAGCTTGTCTGGTAGTCCCAAAAGCGGAGTTCGTGAGCGGAATTGAACCCCGAAAGACGGCTCATCGGGTTTGCGGGAGCGATAATGTATCCCCTCCTCTTGGAATGCCCCAACTATACCAGGGGAGGCATATAGGTAGTTTGCTAAACCTGCTTCTATGCGTTCAACAGAACGTTTCTCCAAGGTGAGAGGGGCCAGGTGGAACCTGTAGAGCTTCGTGAGCGCCGTTATGGCCGGAACTAACTCCTCATAGCGGTCAATGAACTCTTTCACCGACTTGCGCTCTTTGGTGAAACGACCAGGCCATAATTGCTCCTTGCGGCCTGCCGCAAACTTTATCGGGTCATTCAGAGTATAGCCGCCTGAAGCGTGCTCCTTGAAATGTTCAAGGAAGCGCACGGCAAATTTTTGTGTCAGGCCGACATAGTAGATAACATCCTGACCCTTGACACTTATCGACCAGACGTATAAGCCCCCGGCTTGTCCCTCCGGAGCTACGAATACAGACGGGCTGTCTTCGCCTAGCCAAGAAAATGGCCCTGAAAACTCGACAAGTAGCGGCCCATCGCTCGTATCCACGGCGTGATACTATGATAGCATGGCAACTTACGTCAAGGGGATAATTGCCAAGGCTCTCCGCACTTTTTTGTGATTTTGAGTGATTTTCCTAGTCACATTTGGATCTAGTCGCCACATAATTTGCCTAAATCGCGGCGTTGATTGAGTCGCGGAATAACATATGCTGTACCAGTTTTCAACAGAAAGTGCGTTGACCCGCAGAGTTTTATCCCGAAATAATCTCCTCACCTGAGCGTATGCTTTTCAAGTCCATTGCCGAAGCGATGCTGGCCGCCGGCGCTGGCGAAGAGTTCGCGCCCATGGCTGGCCGGGTGATGAAGGGTTGGGTGGCGGTCGGAGCAAGCACGTCAGAAGCATGGCTTGGCCTTGCCGAGGAAGCGCGGGACTTCGTCGCCGCCGGCCAGCCCCGGAGTTAGTTGGAACCGCAGAGACGCAGAGGCGCAGAGAATCTGAGAGTTGATTTTTTCTCGGCGTCTCAGCGCCTCTGCGGTGAATTTAAAAGTCTCCTGGCCGGCCAAAGCATCTTCACCCAGACCAACGCTATCTGCTAAGATCATATAGGCGATGAGAAGAAGCAGAGTGAAAAACTATTATCGGCTGGCGATCATCATCTTCAGCATCATGATGATTTTGGCGTTGGTCATCCCACTGTTCCTAGCTCCTCCAAGCTAGCCAGTGATTTTCGGTCAAATCGCAAGGCCATGACCAAGCGGCTTTACTACACCGACTCGTTTCTGACCAGCTTCGCCAGTCCAATTGTGTCTATCATCCGGCAGGATAATAAGGTGGCGGTTGAGCTGGCCGAGACCGCCTTCTACCCAACCTCCGGCGGCCAGCCAAATGACACCGGCCGGCTGGCGGGCCGGCCAGTGTCCGATGTCTTGGTCGAAGACGGCCGGGTGCTGCACGTCGTCGAGGACGCCGCCGGCTTGGATGAAGGGCAAACCGTCAACTGCGTCGTTGACTGGCCGCGCCGGTTCGACCACATGCAGCAGCACACCGGCCAGCACATCCTGTCGCAAGCGGCGATCCGTCTGCTGAATGCGCCAACCGAAGGCTTTCACCTGAGCGCCAACAGCTTGACCGTTGACTTGGCGATTGATTCGCTCGGCTACAACGAAGTCGAACGGCTAGAGACACTTGCCAACCAGATCGTTTGGGAGGACCGGCCGGTCCGGGTCTCTTTTGCCGACGCCGCCGGCGTTAGCGGCGTCAGGGCGCGCGGGCTGGCCGAGGACCTGGACAGCATACGGATTGTCGAGATTGAGGACTTCGACCGCTCGGCCTGCGGTGGTACCCATGTCAACCGCACCGGCCAGGTCGGGCTGATAAAGGTTTTGCGCTGGGAAAAGGTCCGCCAGTTGACGCGGGTCTACTTCACCTGCGGGGGACGGGCGCTGGCGGACTACCAGCGCCGGCACCGGGTCACTCGTGACCTCGTTTCCGCGCTTGGGGCGCAGGAAGATGACCTCGCGCCAGCCGTCAACCGGCTCTTAGACAGGCAAAGTTCTGCCTACGACGAGCTACAACTGCTGCGCGCGGCCCAACTGCGCTATCAGGCTAAAGAGTGGGTTGAACGGGCGGAGGCAATCGAGGTCGCCGGCCGGCCGGCCCGGCTGGTTGTGAGCGAATTGGAGCTGCCGGCTGGCCTGCAACCAAAGCAGGTCGCCGGCCTGGTGATCGAGGCCGGCGCCGATGTCGCTATCGTTGGTTGTCGAGGCGCGGCGGTAGCGGCGGTGATCATGCGGAGGCCGGAGATCAATCTGGATTGCGGCGCAGTGGTGAAAGCGGTGACCGGCCGGCTGGGGCTGCGCGGCGGTGGTTCAAAGGACTACGCTCAGATAGGCGGTTTTGCCGAGGAGAGGCTGGCTGAAGTGCTGGCCGGACTGCGTTCGGAGATCGGTTGAATCCGATGAGCCGGTTGTGGGCGCCCCGCCCTGGATGGACTCCCCTGGTCGTCAAGGTAAACCCGAGAGTTTAGGAATAAGTCTTGGTGGATTGTCCCAGGTCGCGGACTGCGATCAAAACGTGGTCGAGATAGAAATCGTTCAAGTCTCCTATGCCCGGCCTTCCTAATGCATAATCAGACGACATTTTCGGGGATACCGGTTCAAGTAGGGGCGGTATGGTGAATCACAATGTTTGGAGATACTCCGGGAACGGCGAGCGCTTAGGCTTGGGTTGTCATACCCCAAAGAGTTGTCACTCGAGGCGATTCTTAGTGATGGTGAAGGACAATCGGTCGAGTTTATGGAAAAGGTCCCTGAGCAAGGCCATGACCTTGCCAAAGAACTAGCCGCCTTTGGCACAACTAACGCTGGTACGATTTTCATTGGGGTGGCCAATACCGGCAAGGTCGTCGGGCTGCAGAGGATGGGAAGTTCCGAAGCGCAAGATAAACTGCGAACACGGCTTGAAGGAATCAGCACGAACGGGATCATCCCAATGGATGAAGCGGGGCGGGAACATAATCGGCTATCTGACTGACTGGATGATGCTCACCGAGGCAGCCCAGGCCGGCATCAAAGGAATCAGGGCATAGGTGCGTCTAGTAGCCATTTACTGAGCGGTCGGCTGGTGCCTTTTCGGATCGCCCACACGACCTTCTCAAACCTCAGGGATATTCGCTAATTTGGCCAGTCACCCAGTTAATAGGGGGACCAGCCAAGAAGGTCATAGCCTTAACATAGGAATAGTAGTGTCTGAGACATCGTTGTAGCTGAGTAAGGATCGTCGGTTCAGAGTTCGTGACATAGATTCGGCGGTGGCCGTAACTCACACCTTTGAACTGAGAAACGTCCATCCGACGGATGAACGGGCGCTCAGGCTTCCAATCGGGACCCGTATTTGAAGTCCTTCTGATAAGTGGTAGCATCACGTCGTAGTTCAAGCGGCGCAGTAGGTCGGCAAGCTCATCTTCCGTATCAATCATTAGTACGGCCATGTCAGGAGCGAGTTCTACCGTACGCTGCAAAAACTGTTTAAGCTCATCATTTGATACCTGTGACTGGTGCGAGGACT
>JBCLEL010000008.1:0-21253 GCA_038913435.1 Chloroflexota bacterium | reverse complement strand
ATCCACCGGACTGCCAAAGAGGTCGAGCAGGTAGTTGCACAGGTGAGGGAGCGCATTCAGGCCAGTCCGGTGGTGCATGCCGATGAAACGGGCTGGCGGGAGGATGGCGCTAACGGCTACGTCTGGACCTTCAGCACCCCGACCGAGCGGTACTTCCTGCGGCAGGGTCGCAACAAAGAGGTTGTTGACGAGGTCTTAGGCTCATCCTTCAGTGGGGTGCTGGTAAGCGATTTCTATGCCGCCTACAACCATTATCCCGGGCTGCACCAGCGGTGTTGGGCCCATCTGCTGCGCGACATCCATGACCTCAAAGAGTTGTATCCGAGACGATGTGGGGTTATCCGACTGGGCAGCGGCGTTGCACAAACTGTATCAGCAGGCGAAGGCGTCCTCCAATACGGACGAACGAGAGCGAGGTCGGGTACAGCTTTAGATGGAAGAGAAACTACTTGCCCTCTGGCGCCCGTTTCTGGATGATCCCTTGGCGGTCCAGCGCAAGCTCTGCCGGCGCATCCATCGCTTCATCAAGGAACTCTTTGTCTTTGTGGGCGACCCGCTGGTGCCGTCCGACAACAATGCGGCAGAGCGGAGTCTGCGCCACCTGGTGACCAGTCGCAAGATCAGTGGAGGCACTCGCTCGCAGCAGGGCACAACCAGCAAAATGAGCCTCGCCTCCTTGTTCGGCACTTGGCGTACCAGCGGACTCAATCCGTTCCTCGAATGCCGCAAGCTACTCGCATCCCCTCAAATGTGAACACTTACAGTCGGTGCTGTATCTTCGAGCGAATTACCCAGTGAGCGGCCAACGTTTAACTCCTCGCTGCTTGAAATCACTTCGATTGACCCAATCCTGCTCATTTCCTGGGAACCCGGGAGGTAACTAACGGTCGGTCAAGCTCGACCTGGCAGCGACCAATTTGCTAATCATGTCGCACCAGCGCCAGATGGTTCTCAGGGTTGACCTTTGAATGAATCCAATTGCTCGACATCAGAAGGAAACCCTGGCTTTACCAACCACATACGAGGACACCATCGGCCCGCTATCACAGTTTATGCTCCCCTGACTTGGGCTGCAGGCCCCTACTTTGCGATGAGCGGCCTGGCTGGCAGCACGCCAATATTCTCGCCCCTCTGCATCGCTAGGCCATCGTCGATGGTTCGGGAGAAGTCGAAGGCGGGGTGGTATCCAAGGATGGCACGGGCCTTTGCGGTGCTGACCTCGACAGCCTGGCGGAAAGGCAAGGCGGCCGTGCGCCAGGGAAGACCAAGCCGCTCAGCCAGATGACGAACGGCATGGATTGACGAAACCGGCGCTGGTCCATGAATATTGAAAGCCTCACCGACGGCGGCCTCGCACTCGAGGGCGAGCACGGTGCCCTGGACGGCATCTCGCACGTCGGTGGAGTGCGTTTGCCAAGGCCGCCCTTCGCCGTCAACCAGGGCAACGAGTTGGCTCTCCGCTCCGACCAGGGACTCGAGGTACTCCCACGGACGCTCGTAGTCAACTACGTTTGCCCAGAGGTAGTTATCGTGTGAGCGTTTGGCATCGCGGAAACGCTCGATGTAGGCACTCAACAAGAAGCCTTTGCCGGTCGCGCGCTCGTCGGGAGTAGCAACCCCACCGTATCGAAGTATCGTGAACAGCACGCCAAATTCGGTCAGGTAGTCTCGGCACATCCGTTCGCCGACAACCTTGGTCAGCCCATACAGGTTAACCGGATCCTGGGGATGATTCTCATCCACGGGTGAGTAGAGCGGCTTCGAAGTCGGGTAAGTAGCGTCGCTGCTTGCGAAAACGATCTTGGCCAGGCGGCCATTGTGACGTGCTCCTTCGAGCACGTGGAGAGTGGCGTCGACGTTGACGTGCCAGTAGTCGCTGACGGACATGTTGGCGGAATCAGGACCACCGATCACGGCCGCGAGGTGGCAGATAGCATCGACGTCGGCACAGGCGGAAGTAACGGCCGGGGCGTCCCGCAGGTCGGTGGTAAAGATATCGATGTCGAGGCCGGCTAGCTTCACTAGGCTGGGATCGCCAGGGAGCACGATGGCACGCACGCGGTAGCCACGGGCCAACAGCGCGCTGCAGAGGTTGGCACCGATGCGGCCAGTTGCGCCGGTCACCAGAATCAGGTCCCCCGGCCGGGTAGCGAGACGAGACAAGAGCTCCTCCTCCTTAAGCTACGTGCTCACCTGTTCGCTTCTCAGAACTTGAGGGCCCCGGTCAGCACGCCGCTGATGAACTGCCGCATGCCGAGAAGGAACATGACAAAGAGGGGGACCGAGGCGATGACCGACCCGGCAAAGGCAGCGGTTGGATACTGTTGGAGAGGATTCTGGAACTGGAGGAGATGCAGCGCGACCGTCCGTACCCTCATATCGTTGAGAACCAGTAATGGCCAGGCGATGTCATTCCAGGCATGCAGCACATGGAGGATGCTGACGACTACGAGGATTGGGGTCGATAGGGGTATCACTATCCGGACGATAATGTCCAGGTGACCTGCGCCGTCGAGGCGTGCCGACTCAAAGAGCTCCTCCGGCAGCGAGGCGAAGAAGGTGCGCATGATGAAGATATTGAACGCCTGACCACCAGCGATATACGGTAAGATCGCTGCCCACAAGGTGTTGGCCAGCTTCATCTGGCTGACCAGGACCAGGAGCGGCACCAGGATCACGATGCTTGGGATCATGAGCATCGCGAGCAGACCATAGAATAACATGTCACGGCCGGGGAACCGGTAGCGGGCGAAGATGTAGGCCGTGATGGAGGCCGTGACAATCAACCCGGCCAGCGACACCACGGTGATGATAGTGGTGTTCAGCATGCCGATACTCACGAGCCGCCAGGCCACCACGTAAGCGTAAAACCCCTTCGGCCACTCGATGGCGAGCGGGTTGCTCTCGAACTGGAACAGATCTTTCGCCGACACGTTGAGGAGAAAGAAGATGGGATAGACGGTTAATACGATGAACACGATTAGGGCGAAATGGCTGACCAATCCCCGCAAGGCGCCAGCAAGGCGACCCGGACCTACTGTTGATGCGCGCATCGGACGTCGTCTCCCATTATGCCACTCAACGCGGCTCGAACTCGGTGCTGGCGCGCAGATAGCGCTGGCTGAGGAAGGTGACCACCAGTATCACCAGAAACAGCGCGACGCCGATGGCTGAAGCGTAGCCGTACTGGAACTCCCCTGTGACGACCTCGAACAGCCGTAGGCCAGGGACCATTGTGGCATAGCCCGGCCCACCTCTGGTCACCACCAGAGGAAGGACAAACTGCTGAAGGCTCCCGATGAGGTTCAGCGCTACGAGGAGCTTCACCTGACCCATCACCAGTGGCAGCTCAATGTAGAAGAAGCGGCTGAAAGGCCCGACGCCGTCAACGATCGCGGCCTCGATTGTCTCGCCCGGAATCTGTTGGAGGCCAGCCAGGTAGATGAGCATCGCCAATCCCCCCGCCCAGGGAAATCCGATGAACATGAGAGCGTATAGCGCCATTGACGGCTCGCCCAACCAGGCGCGTGCGGCTTCCCCCTGGCCGATGGCGTGCAGCACAATGTTGACCAGACCCTCGTTCGAGTAGAACCACTTCCAGACCAGGAAGGTGACTATGGAAGGCACCACCATCGGGAGTACCATCAGGGTCCGGTACCAATAAGCTGCCCGCTGGCTGCGGAGACGGAAGATGAGCACTGAGACGAGCAGAGGGAGGGTCAGGTGAGTAGCCACGCTAAAGACGGTCAACCTGAACAGGTTCCACCCGCTGTTGTACAGCGACGCGTCGGTGGCGAAAGCAATGTAGTTGGCGAGTCCGAGCCAGTACGATGTGACCCCATCCCATTGAAAGAACGAGTAGTACAGCGCGGTGGCGACCGGCAGGTAGATGAATACGATCACCAGGATGTAGCTCGGGACCGCTAGCAGGTAGAGGGGCCAGTTGCGGAGGATCTGCCAGGTGACGGTGTGGCGCGACATGGATGGCACAGACCGCCCGTTTACCGAGACGGCGCGGCCAACATCTCGAACACCAGGGCGCATTCTACACCTCCAGGGGGTCCTCGGGCGGCCCATCGCCGGCCGTCCGCCGTGCGAAACGCTATCGCCGGACTGCGGCCGAGTAACAGCTGCCGGCCGGCACCTGGCCGCACGCCAATGACCGACCGCTCCGAGCCGTCGTCATGGATCCCGCGACCCCGACCACGCGCGCGGCGTGGCCGGGGTCGCCTGTTGTTCCGAAGTAAGGGCGGCCCGCTACTTCCAGTCTTTAGGTGATGGCTTGAAATCCGGGTTCTGAGCGACCCACCTGTCGTTTGCTTCCAGCGCCTGCTTATGCGTCTCAGCGGCTGCCGCCTTAGCGGTCGCGATCTGGCCGGACGCAAACTGCTGGTTAACCTTAATCATTGGCGCCTCGAGACCGGGGCCAGCGAGATGCCACCACTCCTCCCAGCCGTAGCGCTTGTTGCCCTCAAGGATGCTCTTCGGCTCGTAGTGGAACTGCCAGTGATGCTGCTCCTCCACATCTTCGGGGTAGACGTCTTTCACCTTCGAACCGGGCGGCGCTGACCGCGGCGAGGAAGTCTTGCCGAATTCCGCAAGCTGTGGGGGCGCGGTCAGCCAGTACAGCAGGTCCAGCGCGAGGTCGAATCTGCCCTCCTTGACCGTCTTCTGCGGAATCATGAACTGGGCGCCCCTCGCGTAGCTGCCCGAGAGGCCAGTTGCTCCCGGCGGGCGTTGGGGTAGCCCTGGAGCATGTGGCCAGGTCTTGCTTGTGATGGAGGGCCAGAGGAATATGCCCCACTTGAACTTGCCCTTCAGCAGTTCCGGCCACTGGTAGGCCTGGTTGACTAAGGCAAAGGTCATCGCGGCCTCGCCGAGGACGAATTGATTCTTGGTCGTATCGGCCAGGAAGCCCGGCCGGAAGTGCTGAGTCCACTCCTTATAGATGTCGTAGTAGGCCACGGTGTGCTCGTCATCGAAGGTCCACCTCTTCGTTATGAAGTTGTAGACCCCATGCTTGGGGCTCATCATCCCGGAAGGCTTCTCACCGAAGAAGGTGGCCGCGTCCCCCTCCAGCTTATCGTGGTGATCCTCGATGATGTTGCAGTAGATCGCGCCGTGGAACCAGGGGGTGGCGCCTCGGTCCCCTACGTCAAAGGGAATAACCCCGATGGCCTTGAGCTTCTTGTGCCAATCCATGAACTCGGCCCAGTCCTTCGGTGGGTTGGTCAACGCCGGGCCGATACCTGCCTTCTCGAAGAGGTCGCGATTGTAACCGACGCCCAGGGCGCCGCCAGCACCGGTCCTGGTCATGGCCACCGTCCAGTAGCTTCCAACCTCTGCGCCGGCGTAGCCGCCGAAGGCGGCGCCGTCGAATGGGAAATCGTCCCACCATTTCTTGTTCTGGCTGTAGGGGTTGGGCTTGTCCAGTAGCGCTTGTGGAATCTGGTAGAAGAGGCCCGGGTTCATCGTCGAGGGCCTCGGCTCAAAAACGACAAGGTCGGGGATATTACCGGCCAGGGCGCGCGTCCGGAGAATCTCGTAGTAGACCTGACCTGGTGGTGCCTGCAGGTCTTCCAACTCAATCTTGACGCCCGGCTGGACCGACTTCTGGTATTTGTCGAAGAGAGCGAGGACGGACGCGGCGATCGGCGTCTTGGTCTCTGGCGTCAAGAGCCCGTATTCTCCACCCACCAGGATCGTGATCTTGCCGGTGAGCGCGACTGGCTTGGGGGTGACAACGACGATTTTCTCGACGATCTTCTCTTTCTCGACGATCTGGGTCACAACCTTTTCAACAGGTTTCTCTATGACCTTCTCGACGATCTTCTCCTTTTCGACAATCTGGGTCACAACCTTCTCGACCGTCTTCTCGACGATCTGTGGCTGACAGGCAGCCAGGATCGGCAGCGCGGCAGCCGCACCCAAGCCGGCCAGAAATGAACGGCGTGTTACTCTGTGGATAAATACTTTTTTCAGCATTTGAACTCATCTCCTCGATTCTTCTTAACGGCATGCTTCGAACAGTGGAACCTTGAGCCACGGGCTAATCCGTCTCTTACGTTACTGGTCAGGCATCACCCCTTTCTTCGCTGCTATGTTTCGCTGCCCTGCCCACCGTAGCTGCTGGAGACCGCCGACCTCTACACTTGGGGGCGGAAGTCGGTGAGACTCCAGCGGTACAGCCGCCTAACTGAGACCCCAACACCGAGCTTAAACTTACGGTACACGAGGCCCTGCCTAGAATCTATGGCCCTTAGGGGCCATCTTTGAGATTGTTCCAATTATTAGGCTAGCTATACGCGGTAGCTACAATTCAGCCATCGTCTTGTGATTTCCCCCCGATCGCGTTCTCGACGCGCTCGGCATCGACGTCGCGGATACTCTTGCCGTGGAATAGGCGCACCAGCGGCACCCACTCGTCCTCCGGCCCCATCCCGGCGTAGAACTGCGGGTTCGGACCCAGCCAGCCCCCCACCAGTTGGCGCTTGACCGGGTCGCACTTGGCCAGCAAGCTCTCCGGCGGTTCTTTGTAGTCGCCGATGCGCGCCCAGATCGGCCCGTACATGTAGTACAAGTTGCGCCGGGTCACGCCCGAGGTGTTGCGCGACACGGCGTGCCAGAGCCCGTTGTGCATCAGGAACGCGTCGCCCGCCTTGAGGGTCAACTGCACGGCGCCGGGTACGCCCGAGACGACGTCCTCCAGATCGTTCACCCCGCGCGCAGTGAGCCGGTGCGCGTCCACCGTGCCCTTCGGGAAGCCGTTAACGTGACTGCCCGGGACCAAGACGAAGTTGCCCATGTCCGACTTGTCGATGTCGTGAAGGAACCAGCCGACGCGCAGCTGGATCAGCGGCATCACGCCGTTCACGCGCGGGTAGCGGTAGGGCGTCGGCCCATCGTCGTGCCAGCGGGCGCCGGCCAGATGAGTCGGCGGCCGGCTCATGATGGCCGATTCGGTCAGTTGGACGTGGGCGCCCATCAGGTCACAGACGATCCCCAGATGGTTTGGGTGATCGATCAGGTTCAGGAAGGCGTCGTCTTTGTCGATCATCGGCCGAACGACCAAGAACCCATCGCGGTTCCCCGTCTGCTCTCGCGTCGCGCGCTCGACGCGGTCGAATGCGTCGCTCAGCACCGCGATTTCAGCCGCCAATAGCGCGTTGGGAACGATCAGGTAGCCGTTCTCGTTCCAGAATCGCCGCTGCTCGTCGGTCAGGCGCATCAAGGGTATAGTATGCTCCACGGCGGTCTCCTCATCCCGTTTGATCTGGCGCGTCGCCTATTGGGTAGTGTACAAACAATTGCGCAAATAGCCGTCGGCCACGCTCGCGGAACGGAGTTTACGCAATCCCGCGCACACTACCGGTTTCAGACGGTAGCCTATCCCCAGGCCTGAGAGCCCCAGAAAGGATCTGGGACACGCTGTACTCAATCACCTATTCGCTGAGGTTACTCCCCCGGATCTCTACTGTGGCCATGCCCCTACCGCATCGTCCTTCGCCAGTTAATAGTGTGATGATACCACGCCAACTGCCCCTGTCAAAGAACCGAATTGCCTGGCAAAGCCCCTCGCGTGTCAAGGGACGGCAAGCTGCGTGACCATAAGCGGTTTCCCTCCCTCACCCCCGAAAAGGTGGCGAATCCTGCGTTCTGCGCCAACATCTGGCCGAGAGCCGGTTGCGACCTCGCTCGTCGCCCGCATTTTCTCGCGATTGCTCACGATTTCGAGTTCAGCCAAAGAGTTCTCGGCCCCATTTCCAGATTACTCACAGCCCGTAATGCTCGTTGATCTCCCGCTGGTACGCGTCGAGTTCACCCCCCAACACCTCGGCCACCTTCACCGGCCGGTTCAGAGTCGCCGACTCCAGTACGGCAAAGGCACAGGCTAGGTCACGTACCCCCTCGTCGCCGTCAGTCTCCATCGGTCTTCCGCTCTCAATCGAACGAAGGAAGTCCAGTTGCTCCAGCGCGAACCTGTTCCGAATGCCTCGCGGGAACCAACTCTCCTTCAGTTCGGCTGGGGCCTGCTCAGCGAAAAGGTCCTTGAACAACGCCCTCTGACTCCCGTCGAGGATGATCTCACCACCCTTAATACACCCCTTTGTTCCGTAGATTGCTGGCCCTTGCTGAATGCCAGTTGGCTCCCCGTGGCATGCCGCGCCGCTAAAGATCGCCCCGACGGCCCCGTTGGCAAATTTCAGGTGGGCGAAGTACGTGTCCTCCACCTCGCTCTCCAGCGACTGGACCACGCGGCCAGAGTCGTCCCTGGTGACCCGGAGCGGCTCCAGCCGAGTGGCCATGGCGCTCATCTCCTGGATTTCGCCGCAGAGGTAGCGAATCTGGTGAAACAGATGCACTCCCGCGTCCACGGCCAAGCCCCCACCCGCCTTCAGCTTCTGGTGGCGCCAGGGTGTGTCGCCGAGGATTAGGTCCGGAGACCAATCCGGGTCGCCCATCTGTCCGGACAGCCACATCTGAATGCTGCCGATCCGGCCAGAATCCAACAGCCACCTCCGGATCCTGGCATCCTCTTCGTAGCGGACCGACTCGGCTACGCCCAGGCTCAACCCGTGTGCCCGGGCTTCTTCGACCATCCGCTGGCCGGCCCTGACGCTAATCGCTAGGGGCTTCTCGGCCAGGACGTGCTTCCCCGCCCGGAGGCTCTCCAGCGCGACCTGGTGATGCAGATAGATCGGTGTCAGGATCAGCACGGCGTCGACATCGGCCGATTCGAGCATCTCGCGCCAGTCGGTGTAAAGTGCTGGGAGGACATCATCGTGGATGTCGGAGACGTACATGTGGGGGCCCCAGGAGCTAGTCACCGCCTTGGTTGGATGGGGAGTGGGACCCTCGCCGCGCTTCCGGAACATCTGCGCGTACTCGATCTTGAGTTCACAGAGGGCCGTGATCCGAAAGTTGTCGAAGCCCGCTTCGCGCAGCGCCTTGAAGCCGTGAAGGTGTCCGGTCAGGATCTGGCCGCAGCCAACCACACCGATCTTGATAACGCTCGACATTCCTAGCCTCCTCAAGATTTACGTTAACGCTCGCCAACCTACGCGGATAGTCCAGGGCCACCTACATCTCCAAGTTGAGCCAAGCAATCTCCTCCGGCGTCATATGCACCTCCAGAGCTCCCAGACAATCCTCGAGGTGCGGCACTGTGTGTGGTCCGATCAGAGCAAAGACATTGAGGGGCTGGTGGAGCACCCAGGCCAGGGCCACCTGTGTGGGCGTGCAGCCGTGGCGCGCCGCCACCTCCCGCGCCCGCCGCAGCCGCTCCCAGTTGTCCTCGCTGTAGTAGACGCGGACCATACTCGGGTCATTCGGCGCATCAGGTGCGAATCGCCCAGAGAAGAACCCCCTCGCCTGCGATGACCAGACAAACACCGGGAACTGGCGCTCGCGATACCATGCCAGCGCCGTGGTGTCGCCGGAAAGCTGGACCACCCCTCGTGCCCCTTTCTCCTTCGCCACGGCCAGCGCCAGGTGAGGACTGCTCGCGACGAAGCCCTGAAGCCCGTGAGCCGCGGCGTAAGCGTTGGCCTCATCAATGCGATGGTGGGTCCAGTTCGAACCCCCAAAGGCGCGGATGCGCCCGGCGGCAAGATGCTCGTTGAGGCATTCGACGATCGGTCCGATCGGCACGCTCAGGTCGTCGCGATGCAGGAGATAGAGGTCGATGGTATCCACGCTGAGGCGCTCGAGGCTTTCGGCTAGCTCCTCGGCAATTGCCGCAGGATACACGCGATCCTCGCCGTCCGGGCCGTAGCTTACCCCTTTGCCAATGATGATCACGTCATCCCGACGGCCGCGCTCCCGCAACCACATGCCAAGAGCCCGTTCACAAGCACCATTTCCATACACGTAGGCGGTGTCGAAGGTCGTGCCGCCGGCCGCCACGAAGGGGTCGAGTATGCTCCCCCCGAACTCCATTCGTTCAGGCGAGAATCTGCTGGCACCCAGCACGAGCCGCGAGACCCGGTCCCCCACCCCTGGGATAGCGCCGTAAATCATGTCACTCGCCTGCTAGCGGCAGCGCGGCCGTTGCGCCTAATGCGGCTAGAAGCGAGCGCCGCGCCAGATCGCATTTGCTCAGAATACCTCGCCATTTGACACTCTATCCGCTTATTTGAGTTATGTGTGACTCCGCTGGCCAAAGTCACCGAAAGCGCTTCGCCTGAATTGCTATTCCGCATTTAGTCGTAAACACCCGGGAGCCAGGCTGTCAGCCCGCCGTCGATCACCAGGGCGGTGCCGGTGACGAACGCGGACTCATCGGATGCCAAATACAGGGCTCCGTAAGCGATGTCGATCGGCCGAGCCAGGCGTCGAAGCGGGTAGTAGGAAAGCTGGCGTTCACGCTTCGCAACTTCCTGTTCGCTCAGACCTGGGACTCTGGCCCATCCGAGGGCCACCTCCTCGGCGACGGTCTGACCCGGGCAGATCGCGTTGCAGCGAATACCTTGCGGCCCGAAGCTGACCGCGATCTCTCGGCTGAGGTTGATCACCGCGGCCTTTGCCGACTCGTACACTGTGTGACCGACCGCCGCCATCAATCCATGGATGGAAGCCGTGTTGATGATCGACCCGGCACCCGCTTCGATCATGCGAGGTATAGCGTACTTGCCGCCTAGATAGATCGAGCGGAGCATGACGTTGATGCCCTTATCCCAGTCGGCACACTCTAAATCAACGACAGTGCCCCTCTTGCTGTAAAGGGCGTTATTCATCATCACGTTGAGCTTGCCGTAGCGGTCAATGGTGAACTTCACCATCTCTTTGATGTCATCCTCGCGCTCGACGTCCGCGTGCACTCTGGCAGCCTCCCCGCCCGCCGCCCGGATCACGCCGACCATTTGCTCCGCCATGGTATCGTTGACGTCGGCGATGACGATCCTTGCTCCCTCCTTAGCGAATAGCTTGGCGGTGGCCCCGCCGATCCTTCCCGCGCCCCCGGTTATTAGGGCAACTTTGCCTTCCAGACGCATTCTCGTACCTCCAACTGATTAGTCCTTAACTCGGCGGAGAGGGGACCGAGGGTGAGACAGGTCGCCGGCCCAACGACTCTCCCTGACGGTATCGCGGTTCCACTGAATCAGGCTAGCCAGCGCCACAGTGGATAGTTCCAACGCCGGGTGAGAGTCTATCCCAACCGACGGTTTGAGCAGCAATTCACGCCGATTCGTCCTCCAACCGATTCTTGGCAACCGCCTGGTAGCGATCCGTAGATGTCCATTTTGCTTTCCTCGAGTCGCTCGCCATCGAGTGCTCTCGGTACGTGGAGGTAGCCTTGTTCCTGAAACAAACCAATCTGGTTCTCAGTAAGATTGTTCACTTTCGTCCCGTGACTCCTCTTGATGCGGAGACCGCCACAAACGCATCATCATACGACTGATCGCCGTTCTTGTATTAGAACGGATGGCCGCTAGGGTTCCACCGCCACAGGCGCGCCGCCAACGACTGCGGACCGGTACGTTGCATCCAGAAAGTTGACGGTGATGCGGCCAACTTCACCTGGCGAAAGATTTTCCGCTTCGCCTAAAATCACCTCGACAAAATTGTGGGCCGGAGCAAAACGCGGATACCGTTCGTCGAACGGCAGAGGCGCCGGCGATTCTATCCTGCTGTCGTGCGTTCTAATGAACAGTGTCCCTGCGATGAGGTCGAGGATCATATATCCGCGGCTACCATAGACGGCCAGATGATGCTGGCCCGGGTCGCCCGGGCACAGGTTGCCGGTGCTGGACACTACGCCCACCGCGCCGTTGCTTAGTCGCATACTGATGGCATCTACGACGTCCACTGCCACATCAAAGTTGTGTATCTGGGCTGACACCTGCCTTGCGCTTAAGCCGCTGACCCAGAAACTTAGCGCCGCCGAATGGGTGACTTGAATATATCCCTGCCCGCCGCCACGATGAGGGTCGCTGTTGGCATCGGCAGAAGGAGGCATCACGGGGGCTTCGACGGCACCGCCGAACGAATCGAGATCACCGCGATAGGTGGGGTAAGCGGCAGACGTGAATAGACTGGACACCAGTTGGACGGCGCCGAGCTCACCGGCGCGCACCACATCACGCGCTCGACGCACGTGCGCGGTGTAGTGCCAGGGATAGCTCATCACGATCTCACGCCTGCTGAGTTGCGCCAACTCAATCAACTCGCGGGCTTCGTCAGTTTTTAGCACCATCGGCTTTTCTATGAGAACGTGACAGCCCTGTTGCAGCGCAGCTAGGGCGATTTCGTAGTGAGCGTGCTGGGCTGCTGAGACGACGACCCCATCCAGGACTTCCTTGCCCAGCATCTTCCGGAAATCAGTGTAGGTGTTGTCGAGGCGATAATGCTCGGCCGCTCGGCGAAGTCTGTCGGGCGCACTGTCGGCCAGCGCCACCACCTGCACATCTGGGCGCGCCAGCAGTGCCGGCAGGTGGGTATAGGTGGCCCACCAACCTGTCCCCACAACGGCGATGCGTGCCTTGCGCTTCATATCCAACCTGGCCGGCTCACCCTCAGGCAACTACGCCCCCAGGGTGGCGAACCAGCACCTCGTTGTCATGCATCGGCACTACGAGATCTGCTTGCTTGCGGATCCGCGCGAGCGCGTCCTGCCACTCGAAAATGTTCTCCACGACCCCGATGGGGACACCATTTTCATAGTTCTCGTAGCGGAAGATCGAATCTGATAGCACGACTTTGCCCTTGGCCGTTTGAATCGAGATGGCCATAGAGCCACGGTGGTGGGCCCCCACCCAGAACATTGTGATACCCGGCAGGACCTCCTCCTCATCCCCCACTAGATGGAGCCGATCGAACGCTTCGGTCAACAGGTAGGTAATAGTGGCGTCGGTAAAGAATACTTCGCGGTGACCGCCCAGCGGCCGCTCGGGAGCAAGAAAGTCCGCCCAGCCGGTCCGCGACGTATAAATTTCGGCGTTAGGAAACAACTCGATGTTGCCAGTCGCATAAGCCTGCATCGAGATATTCAGTATCACATCCACATCGGCTGGCTTGATCCCAATCTCTGCCAGGACATCCTGGGGGGGCCAGATGTGACCCGGCGCGAAGAAGTTCTGCGGGTGGGCAGCGCGACACGACGCGTTCAATATCTCTAGGTCGTCCGGATCCTGGGGCAAGCCGGTGTTGACCAGGATTGTCTTCCCGCCACCCTGGATAACCCAAATGAAGTGAGGAGCGTACTGAAGCTCGTCCCAATGGCTCATAAAGAACATGATGGGGCCAGCGGCCATAGATTCGGCGATCTTCAGCCCACGCAAAGAATACATTCCGGCGACCTCCCTTTATCCTACCCTTAGCTTAACCCATCACTCACTGGCCGGGTAGCCCCAACGGACCCGCCACGGCGCCACCCTGGGCTTTGGGTCGGCTTCGGAAGCGGCTATGCTGCGCTCCCACTGGCTGGCCCACTCGGGGTAGGTTAGCACCGTTTCCGGATTCATACGGCTCTGCGCTATGAAGCCAGAGCGACCAGGCTGGCCGGTTGGCTTGGCCGGGTCTTGATAGCGAAAATCAGCGCTCCACCTCACACGATCCGACCTGTTAGGCAGAGTGCCATGGCATAGGAAGTTGTTGAAAATTATTAAGCCGCCCGCTTTGGTGGGCAATGGGGTAACCTCCCCCGGTGGCAGCTCCTCCGGAGGGATCATCAGGTCCAATTTCTCGGTTCTGGGCACATGTCTGCGTATGCCATACTTGTGGCTGCCCGGTAAGGCGACCAGACACCCATTTTCCTCGGTTGCTTCGGTCAACGCTATCCAGACGGTCAAGATGAGGGTATTATCGGCCTCTGGGTCGAAGACACCCGAGTCCTGGTGCCAACTGAGCAACTTGCCGTCAGCATCTTTGCCGACGTAGTAGGAGTAAGGACTCTTGACGCGATCGGGCATACGGGGACGAAGGAGGATAGTGGGATGCCCCAGCACCTCCGGGCCTACCCAGGATTCGACCAGTTGGAGGATTTTCGGATTACAGATAAGGTGGAATATGGCGGGGCCACGAGTGAACTGCGGGTTAAGCCGGTCGGAGATTTCCGGGGCTTCCTCGGCGATTCTGAGGATGCGGCGGTCAAAGGGTTCGCGCTCGTACAGGGAAATGATCTTACCTTCGGCAAATAGCTTGCGAGCTCGTTGATCGATAATGCCTTCGTATTCCCACACGACCGGATTGATATCCGCCGGCCCGAGCGCGTCGTTAAGGTGGAGGTATCCCTCCTTGCTGAACATATCGATCTGCGCTTGACTCAGCCTCATCACTGCTCACCTCTTCTCTCTCGGACACATCTTATCCCCAGAATTTCAGGGATATCCATATAGTGTCCAAGTCCAACGCCAATCTAACGTCACGCGCTCCAGATTTCTATGGCCCATGCGGGCCATCCCTTGTCGACAACCATCGGGATAACTCACCCGCGACTTATCCACCATTCATTAAGACGCGTACTGGGCCTACCAAGCCAGATATGTCTTGGCCAGAATAACAGTAGGGCGTTGGATGACCATCGCGGAAGTGCGGGCCCAGCGTGCTGAACACGGTGATCTCCAAGTCGTTGGCGCCGGCCCGGACAGCGGCCGTAAGGTCAAATCGGTAGGGATGCCACAGCCGCACGCCGCAGGGTTGCCCATTGAGGGTAACTTCCGCGCTCCCGCGAACGTGACCCAGATCTAAAGCCACCGCCCCTCCTACGGCAGGCAGGTCAAGAGTTCTCCTGTAGCGCACTCCACCGGCGTAATGTGGCAAGCCCTGGTGCCGCCATTCTCCTAGGCTGATAATACCGCGTCCGCACTCGAATCGCAGGGGCTGGCCGAAGGCGGCTCCAGCCAGCACACCGACCGGCATCTGCACTCGCAGCGCCAGGACGCGTCCCTCTCGCTCCGGGTGAGGCAAGGCAGCCACACCGTCGGAAATCTCAAGAGGCCGACCATCGAGATAAGCTCGCACTGCGCCACGAATGCGAGCCTGCACCCGATGGGCTCCCGGTGGAACCTGGCAACGATACCAGCCAACGCGTGTCCCGACCTCGGGATGGGGATCTAGCACGAGACCCGAAACTATCTTGACAGGCATCTCCGGCGTCAACCAGTTGCCCTCAGGCAACGGATGGCCATATGGCGGCTTCGCATCCGCTGGCAGGAAGTGGAAGAATCCCCGCAGGCGGGGCTCACCTGTAGATGATAGGATGAGACGTAGCTCACTGACGCCCGCCGGCAAAATGACTGGCGCCATCACCGTCCCGCCACCTTCGCCTACCGGCTCGCCGTTCAGCCAGGCCAATGTCGTTCCGGTGCTGCCCACCCGCAGCAATGCACTAATTGCGCTGGAAACCATTACCGAGGTGCGGACCGCATACGATTGGCCCGCTGGTATATTGCCCAGGTCGATGAATTCCTCGGGAACTACGGCCTTCGGCCCCTCGTGGAACCAATGAAGGGGGTCTTTCTCGATACCGAACCGCGGTGAGTACCAGTAAGGCCTCCAGAGACCTGCGTCTGCCCGCTCCAGCGCCTCCGGTGGGGCGGTGCCTGCTTCATACGGTCCACTAGCCTCCAGAAACGGGGCGAAGCTACAGAGGACCGGTACCCAAGGCCCTTCGGGGAGGTCCGCGTCGGCGCCCTCGTGGAAATCCAGCCTTCGGACCTCCACTGGTAATGGGCCAGCATACGGCGGCCAATCC
Source organism: Chloroflexota bacterium (assembly GCA_038913435.1). Classification (GTDB taxonomy): domain Bacteria; phylum Chloroflexota; class UBA6077; order FW602-bin22; family JBCLEL01; genus JBCLEL01. The sequence continues at coordinate 5,559 of JBCLEL010000008.1, read as the reverse complement.
ATATCCCCGTAGCGATTGTCGAGCGTGGGGACCAGCTCGCAGCTCCACTTCGCGCCCAGGTCCGTCGTAGCGTCTAGCCTAACGTCAGGGGGCGCCTCGGCATGCGGCTCCGCTCCAAACACGAGAATAGCGGCCGGCGTCCGACTGAGATCTAAGTCCACGGTAGTGCTGTCCGCATCCTGCAACACCACGCGGGCAGGACGCACGGTGCCGTCAAAAGGGTCCCATTGCTCGACCGACCCCGTCTGGCGAATCGTCACCGTCATCCGTTCGGGGATCGTTGGCCAGACGCTGACCGTCCCCGTCAACGACGGATCGACCTCAGGATAATCCAATTCGATGGTGTAACCTGCGACCGTAAGCCTGTTGTAATCGGTGCGACCCATTAGCTTCAATCGCTGGCGAATGTTCGGGCGCTCCTCGGGAGGTGGTAAGGTGCTTCGGGGCACCAGGAAATACAGGTCACGACCATCAACTCGGCGGTGCAGAGTACGCACGTCGCCGACCACCGGCTCCCGCAGGTGCGAATGCAAGAATCCCGTGACTTCCTCCGCCGTGCGGCAGAAGGCCACCAACCCATCTCCAGGATGTCGCTGTATCCAGACCCCTTTCTCCGGTCGGCTCTGGGCGGGCAATAGTTCCGCCAAGATAGCCGCCACTCGTGCATCCTGGCCTGGACCTTCCGCCGCTCGTTCCGGCAGCTCGCCCACGAACAGGACTATACCGCCAGTCTGCGTCAGTGCCCGAGCTTGCTGCAAGGCTGCCAGGGGTACACACCGCGTGCGGGGAAAGACAAGAACCCCGAAGCTCTCGTCCTTGATGTGGATCCGTCCGCCACGCACCTCGGCAGCAGTTAGCGAGTCTTCGTCGATGACGTCAAAATCCTGCCCAGCCCGCTCGAAGGTCCCGGTGCGATCCTTGGGATCTTGGCGGGAGGGCATTTCCTGCCAGCGCCAGGTGATGTTGCCTGCCAGTTCCCAGAACACCCTGGTCGTCTCGTACGCTTCGGGGGTGGGATGACCGCTTAGAGGAAGTTCAGCCTGAATAGCTGACGAGGGATACACGAGCCCAATATCACATACGTGCGTCCCCTGGCTCAACACGCTACAGAGCCGCGCAATCGTTTGCGCGAAAGCAGGATAGTGCCGCCAATACGGCTGGCGCCAGCAGGTGCTGGGCGGTGCGCACTCCCACCAACTCCCCTTGGTGCTATAGTAAGTACAGCCCGGATGGTAGAGGGTGACGCCTTGTTGCAACCAGGGTAACAGCCAGTGGAAGGTTTCCTCCAAGGTGCTGCCCCAGCCCGACGAGTGGAAGGCCTCTAGCCAGACGCGTGACCGCCCATAATGGTGTGCCAGCGAGCTATGCACTTTGGTTTGCCCGTTGTGGTCGTTGCCGGGGGCCGAGAACCAGCGATGGGTCCGCGGGTAATCGTGGTAGGCTATTGACCCGACGAGAGGATCGCCGTGCCGGGTGCGGCGAATCTGGTCGCAACTGACCAGCATACCGTGGCGGGTGTGCCACTCGTATAGGGGCCTGAAAAATGCATTCTCGGCCAGCTCAGCCAAGGTCTGACGGTAGGCCACCCGGATGGAGGCTCCTTGTGGCTGGCTATCGAACAGATCTGGCAGCCGCGCAATCAGATCTTCTCCCGTCCGCCGCCGAAAAGACGCGGGCAAAGCCGGAGTCCAAGTCGGCAGGGGACGCAACTCATCCATATAGCTGCCGACAATCACTTTGCCAAGAAAACGACCCAGGTGTCGTTCCCAGGGGCCGTGGGTTACGTCCATTAGCGCTGCGGCCGCAGCCGGCTGGCAAATATCGCAGCGGAAGACGTCCAAGCTGCCGCCAGGATTGGGGCCTGGCTGGTGAAAATAGACGTAGTCGCCGATAATGGCAACCACTTCTGCGCCGGCCGGAGCAGTCTCTCCGCGCGGCGCACGGCCCAGAATACGCGCCGTGAAGATGGGATTTGCATCGACTAAGTCCGCGATCGGGCGGATGGGCGCAACGCCGATGTGGTCGTCGTACCAAAGCTTCATCCCAAGATTCTCCGCCACCGCGCAGGCGTGGCCGGCGATCTCCCACCATTCTTCAGAGAACCAAGGCGGATTGTCCATGGGCAGACCGGAGGTGGGGCGTGGAGCATCGGGCGCTAAACTGAGAATTACCAGGGTGCGCACGCCCCCCTCATAGTAGCGATGCATCTGCCACTCCACGCGCTCAAGTGTCAGTCGATCGCCGCCCATCCACCACCAAGCCGGAGTCGGTCTATATGTATCTGCCGGGCTCAGGAATGCAGTCAATAAGGAGTCGGACATCGTCGCATTTCTCCAATGTCGTTTATCGCCCGCCTGACAGTGGCAATGATCATATCGGCGATGAACTTGCACATCTCGTGGGCCCAGGCGAGCCAACGGTCAATGGTCTGCTCCCAGAGAGCGAGCTCCATCAGAGCAAGACGATCCCCCGGCTGGAAGTGCATAGTTCGCACAAAGCGTTCTCGGGCGTTCACTCGTTCACCCCAAACGTCCACCTGCGCTTCGCCTCGATTCTATTCTTAAGGTATCTTGGTTCCCGCGATCAGGCTTGTGATTGCATCATCGGATAGTTCCAGCATCGGCTGGGATGCGTCGCTCACCGCATAGCTGCAAATCTGGGCGAGCAGATAGCGCCCTTCGGGTAGCGACTGATCCAACTTCAAGGCGCACAAAATGAACGATCCCTGGCCCAGCGAACACTCGACCAGATACCCTAGCGGCCTGCACGCAGGATAGCTGTGCATCACTCGAATCACTGGCTCACCGCTGTTCAGCCCCAGGGGCTCGAGATCCAGCGGAGCTGAGTCGCCGATCAAACGGAAGAACTGCAAGTCTGCAAAACCTTCCTGCGGCAGGTCGCCAAGCATGGGGTGATCTGTGATGATTGTCCCGGTATGGCCGTGCTCAAAGGGAGGATCGTTCGCGGTAAAACCGAAGAAATAGCGCTCCTTCTCAGTCATTCGCCTGTGGAAGAAAGGACGCAGCAGCCCCTCTGATGCGGCCAGTATGACTCTCCCGCCCTTTCGGGCAAACTCTACCAGCGTGTCGTCAATCCGCTCGGTCAGGACCGCTCGCGCTTTCTCGATCTCAGCCGGCTCAGCCACTGGCAAGCTAGTGACACTCTTGAGCCATGTATGCTCGGGCTTGCCGTATATGGACAACGACGCGGGGAGTTGGATTTCTTTGGGCAACAGCCAAAGATCCCAATGGTTGGTAACGACCCGCTGACCTTCTCGCAACGCCGTCTGTAGTTTGGCGGCTCGCGCGCCGGCGATGTCGGGAATGATCACTTCAACGTGGCCAGCCGGGCACGCCTCGTAGGGCTGGTGCGGGTATGTGATCTGCCCAGAGCCCAGAACTTCGTCATCTGCTATCAGTTTCCATTCCAGCACCGGCCTTTGAAATGCCGGATGCGAGAAATCTGATACCGATAACCCGCAATGGAATGTGTCACCCGCGCTCAAGACGCGGTCGTCAAAGCCCAGGCTCGACAGGATCACAGTATCACCATTGGTTTCGAGCCACAGGGAGCTATCGGCGTACTTGCGCTCGTAAAACTCGTCGAAGATACCCTGTGGTGACATGTTCAAGTCCATTGCCTGGAAGTGGCTAATGCCAGCTAATCGGGGACTATCGCGCCGGCAAGCCTCCATTTTGCCCTTTGCTTCGACCCATTGAAGCCGTTGGCTCATCGCGGCCGCTTGGGGCAGAACGTGGGACAGGGAGTGGCGAGCTGCTGCCTCGAAGGCGATTTCCGCTGCGAAGGGCCGCATCGCGCCCGAGTACTTGTGGATGATGCGTACGTCCGGGTACGAAACCCACCAGCGAAACTCGTGCTGAACTAGCGGTTTCTTAGTCCTATTGTCTACCCCGCTACGGGACAGGGCATCAGATGCCTCGGCGTTGACGAATTCTCCCGGCAGATCCTCATTCCATCCTCCATCCGTCCAGATTACGAAGGCCGATGGCTTGATGGCTTTGGTATCCCGGTAGCACTGCCATGCGATGCGGGGATACAGAGTATTGGCGCCAAGCTCATTGCTCATACAATAAATGATGGCCGAGGGATGATTCACGTCGCGCTTTACCACCTGGTCCCATTGCCACTTCAGAGCTTCCCGGTTGTTGGGCGTAGGTTGTGGCCACTGCTGCACATGCCAGATGGTCTGCTGACCCCACCCCCCCAACATCCCCATTTCGCTCTGTACCAGCAAGCCCACTTCGTCAGCCACGTCAAGATATTCGGGAGTGTAGACAAACGATTGGCAGCGGACCTGGTTGTAACCGTATTCGCGCAGCGTTGAGAGTTTCTTTCGCCAGCGATCTCGGTCCGTATCCGGGGCGCCCGTTTCCGGACTTGAGACAAAGTCGCCAGTGCCTCGGATAAAGTAGGGCTCGTTATTGATCAGGAAATGTTTCCCCTCGGTAGTGAGCTTTACAAACCCGATACGCTCGGTCAGGGAATCCAACACCTGACCGCCCTGGGCCAGTACAGCGTCTACACGGTACAGATTGGGCGCATCCGGGCTCCACAACTCTGGCGAACGCACGGACAGGCTTAGTTCGGTCCGGCCGCTGGTTACCGGCACCTCGGTGGTCACCGCAGGAGAAGCCTGTCCTACCGGCTGTGCGGAAATTCGTAGAGTCAGCGATTCCCCCGATGAATCCAGGTCGGCAATCCGAGCTTTGATCGCCAGTCGCTCCTGGTCCACGTCAGGATGTACCCAAAACTCCTCCAGGAAGCTCGGCCCGGTGGCGGTCAGCTCCACGCCTCTATACAAGCCAGACCAGTTCCCCTGGTAGTTGTAGGCCAACCCCATTTCACGGCCTTTCTCGTGGACGCGTACGATCAGCAGGTTGTCCGCGTCAGCGGAGAATGCGTCCGTGATCTCGAAGCCAAATGGAACAAATGGGGCGCCGTGATGTTCACCAAGCTTGATCCCGTTTAACCAGACATCGGCGCTCGGATGAACGCCACCAAAATTCAACCAGACCCGCAACCTCTGCCACTCATCCGGTATTTTGAAACGCTTAGAATACCAGGCGGTGCCGGTGTAGGTTGCGCGGAGAGTGCGAGCCGGCAGTCCGTTGTTCCAGGGCAACTCGACATCGTCGCCGCCGAATCCCTGGCCCTGCCACGTGCCCGGGACCTCAATCTTGTCTGTGAATTGCCCAAGGTTTTGCCACCCTTCCGACAAGCCTTTGTCTGCCGGGTCCAATCGGAACTGCCACGAACCATTCAAGGCGACGCGTCGTTCGGCAGGATGCACTAGGACCGGATTGACGGTCACCGGTGTACGCTTGTAAAACTTCATCATCAAACTGCCTCCGTTACCGTGATTTGGTGGTTGACGGGAAGATTAGTTAGCGTCTGGTTAACGCCACTCGGCCAGCGAATCTCTAGTGTGTCAACTCTAGGGGCCTGGCCAAGCCCAAAGTGAGCCGCCAGACTGTGCTGAGACAGGAAGCTGGTGCCGCTACAAATCTCCCGGATCTGGTGCCGGCCATTGGCGATCAG
>JBCLEL010000007.1:0-22588 GCA_038913435.1 Chloroflexota bacterium | reverse complement strand
GGCAAGTCGTTGGGCAGATAACGCCAGGCACAGCCCGTTCGAACCAGATAGCGCACGGCATTGAAGACCTCGCGGAGGTCGTGCACGCGCTGCTCGGCCTCCAAGGGCAACAAGGTCAGATACGGAACGACGAAGGCCCATTCTTCGTCACTCACATCCGAAGGGTAAGGTTTGTGTGTTGACATACCATGAGTCTACCCTACGGCGCAGTTCATAACACGCTCTAGCGATTCAACGCAGCCGGCGGTAACAATGGCTGGTTGCCTGATTTTTGTGTCGCTGCTCTTGGGCGCGATTGGCCTATATTTCCTAGCTGTCCAGCCGGTAGTCACCGGCGCCGGCGTGGTCGCGGCTGCGTGTCTGTTTGCCATACTTGCTCGTATAGCTCAAGCCCGCAAGCAGCATGCCGCGCTGCTGCAAGCGATCAGCGCCAGTGTCCAACGATCCATCTCGCAGGAACCTGCTTCATCGGACGATAGTGCTTCGTCCGAATCCGAAATCTCAGAAGACAAAACCAGCAAGGATGAAGCTGGCCCTGATGCATTCACCAACCTAGTTCAGATACCTTGGAGCGTCCTTGTCTTTCGCTTCGTCCGCTTCGTCATTGTCGTAATTCTCGGGATCGCCGCTATTGGGATTGTGGTCGCCGTTGTTAATCTGCTGCGGTGATGCCTCAAACGGAAGATTTGTTATGGAATTGCACTCATAGGAGAGGATGGTTTGTTATGGCTGAGGAAAGTGAGACCGCTCGCACATAGCCGAACAACCGAGACCGGAGATCTGCTTCATCAACTAGACCTTCGCCGAGCCAGACAAAATCGGCGTCCAATTCGTCAGCAATCGCTTGGGCGGTTTTATCGTTGCTATCAAGGATGTTTTGGAGATTGCCAACAAGCCAGCTTTCCAGATGGTCTAAGTTCTGTTCCCCGTCCAGATATTTGTTGATCTGATTGCATAGGTCGTCAAACATGGGAAATACTCCTGAGCCAATCGAGAGACTGCCCAACTACAGTCTAAGGAAGCTCTTTAATGAAAGTCAAATCCCCGAACTGATCGCGCAGGAGCGGTTGGCTGCCGCGTACAAGCGCAATGCTCATCTACAACAGCCTGGGCTAGTTGGTGAGCCGCTATGCACCCACGGGCAGCTCATTCGATATTTCGATGGTTCGCAGTGGGTGGCCGAGGTCTTCCAATATCTTCGCCAGGATGGGACAATCGGCGCATCGGGTAAACCGGACCCAAAGAGAGTCCGATTGAATGGAGTTATATATGAATTGGACCGATCAGTTAAGCAATCTGGAACATGATTGGAAACTGATAAATGAGCGGACGCGCTCGCGGCGCCGGCTCAGTTATTGCGCCACTTGTCCCACTCGTGAGGCGGTGGAACGTAAGGCGCTGGGCTGATGTTGAGGATGATTACAGTGTCGTTGTCTTTGATTCGGTAGATAATACGGAACGGGCCATCTTGGTAGAGGTTGAACACGAGAGGAGGGGCCGGGTAGGGAAACTTGGTAAGGTTGTCTACGTAAGGATCGGCGCGAAGACTAGCAATCGCGTGTCTAAGCTCTCCTTTTTCATCCTCCGACAATCCGGCGATGAAGTGAAGGACTCGTCTAGCGAGGACTATCTTAAAGGTCATGCTGACGCTTTACGTCTTCCCACTCCACGACATCGCCGCGCTCTGATTCCTCGTAAGCCTCGCGGACAGCCTGCGCTAACTCTTTATCACCTACAGCGAGGGAAACAATGAGATTTGCCCGCTCGGCCTTGATTCTTTCGGCACGCAACTGCTCTGGTGTCAGCTTGGGACGAGGATGCACCGCGCACCTCCTGTTAAAAGCTATACTTACCGGCAAACACGAGCGATAGCTCGTGCCCAGTAGCCTGTCCTGTTAATGAAATGATACTACCTTATCGAGTGACTCAAGCAACATTTTGAGAAGGAGATGATAGGGTGGCGTTCAAGTCGTTTCACCACTACATGATTATGGTCCGTGACTTGAAGCAGGCGATGAAGTTCTACGGCGAAGGGTTGGGGATGCCGCTGGTCGAGGTGAGCTGGAGGATGCCGGCCGACTCCAACGTGGCGTATTTTGGTTCGGGCGGCGGGTTGTTAGAGATTTTTGAGGCGAGGGACCCAGCCAAAATGCCTGACCCAGAGGAGCTGATCCGCCGGACCGGCCAATCGCACTTCTGCTTCTGGGTTGATAGCATTGATAAGACTATTGAACAACTGGCGGAAGCCGGCTATCCCTCCGTTTTGAGGGGCCGGCGGGACAGCATTACGCCGGTTGCGCCGGCTGGCACATTCGCCAGGATAGCTTTTTTCAAGGACCCCGACGGCAACCCATTCGAGATATACGAGCCGGCCGAAGCGCCGTAGCCCATTCTGCTAGCATAAGTAGGAGCGTTCAATTGAACGCCCCTACCGTAACAAGTTGAATGCGATTTCGTGAGCGAACTCTGCGGTCTCGTCGGTCTTAAACTGATTTATAGGACATCAAGGAGACATAAGCTGAGGATCACCTCAACCTACCTTGATTTGGAGGCGCCGTGCCGCTGGCTTCGTGGTAACCACCACGGCCACTCAACCGTTTCCGACGGCCAGGTTGAGCCGCTGCAGATAGTCCGCGCTTACGAGGCCGAAGGCTACCACTATTTCGCTCTATCTGAGCACGACCGGCTGCTGAGAGCCGAGCTATTGCAACCCCATACCTCGATGTGCATCTTACAGGCTATTGAGGTGACCTCCTGTTACAACCACACCTTGATGTACCTGGGTGCCGACCGCGAGTTGCCGGCCAAAGAGCTGCCCCCCAGGGAGATCATGCAACGGGCGCATTCGGCCGGCGGGCTGTTTGTCTTCGACCATCCCAACTGGCGGCCGTGGCCGAATTATGCGACGAATGAGCAGTTGGAGTCTATAGAAGGGATGTTGGGTATGGAGATCTACTGTGGCGTGATCGAACGGCTGCCGGGTACCGCTAAGGCGACTGACCGTTGGGACTGGCTTTTGAGCAAGGGCTGGCGCGTCTTCGGACACGGGACGGACGATCAACACCGGCCGGATGACTATTTCATCGCCTGGAACTGCGTCCAGTGGCCTCAGGACGAGAAGCCGTCGCCGGCCGGGATTGTCGCCGCGCTGGCCGCCGGCCGGTTTTACGCTTCGACCGGCGTGACTATCTCGAAGGCAGGCGCCGGCGACGGCAGCTATGTCACAGTGGAGAGCGACGCCGACGAGGTTCACTGGATCATCCGCGATGGCATCATTGTGAAGAAAGTCAAGGGTGGAGAGGGTCTACTGACGTTGGAGGAGTTCACCCGGTTGCCAGCGACGTCTCGGGCCGGCCCAAATAACGCCATCTATGTTCGCGCCGAATGTCTCGGCCACGGCAATGCGGCCGCTTGGACTCAACCTTTCTGGATCGCCGATTAACGTTACTGTCTGCTACCGAGTTACGCCGGACGAGTAATGGACAAGAATCGTAGCGCGGGAGCTTGTCTCCCGCGAAGGTAAGGCGACCGCTCTACGGTGGCTGCTTCACATCCGTCGCCAGTTTGCGCCAGCTAGATGATTGCTGTTACCATCTTGCCCTGACTATCACACATGGAAGGAGGAACTAGCCATGCCAACGATGGATTTCGACTGCTCGATCTGGAAGGCGAAGGACGGCACCGACACGGTCAAGCTAATGCTGGAATGGCAGGACGCGGCCGGCGTGGAGTTGGCGGTAGTGATGTACCCGCCGGACGCCCATCCCGACAACCGCTGGGTGCACGAGCAGATAAAGAACGAGCCGCGCTTTATAGGTTGCGCGATCATCAATCCCACCTTGGGTCAAGAGGCGCTGGACGACCTGGAGCGTTGCGCCAATGACTTCGGCTTTAAGGGCATCAAGCTGCAAGCGACGAGCCACGGTTATCCGATCGAGGGCGATCTGGTTGACCCGTTTATGGAGAAAGCAAAGAAGTACGGACTGGTGGTGACCGTCCACTCCGGCAGCTACTATTGCATGCCGGCGGAGATCGGCTTGCTAGCCGGCCGGCACTCTGATGTGCCGATCGTCATGGACCACATGGGTTACCGTTACCACGTCAACCAGGCCATCGCCGCCGCCAAGCTGTTTCCCAATATCTACCTGGGCACGACGGTGGCGAATAGCGAGCCTAACAGTGTGCTGAACGCGATGCGGCAGGTTGGACCGGATCGGGTGGTCTATGGTTCAAACGCGCCGGCCTCTTACCCCGACCTGGCGGTCGCCTCCATTAAACGACTGAAGATGGATCCGGCCTGGGAGAAAATGCTATTGGGCGACAACCTGGCCCGCGTCTATCGCATCAGCAGCTAGATAGCGTTGCGGCTTGGCTTGGTTCAGTGTGGCTTCCGTGTCGAAGTGGTCCGAGCAGGTAGGTAAACGTTCTCGTGCGTTAGACTAGCAGCACCAACTCAGTGGAGGGGTTTCAATGTCAAATCAGCAATCGAGTGGATTTATGACCTCCGGGAAGGACAAGCCTAACGCCCATTCCACCCATCCAGTCGAGGCGCCGCAAATGGTGCTGGACAAGCTGGCTAAGGTAGGAACCCCGACTATCACCGGCCAGCTGCAACGGCATGGCCTGCGCAACACTTACCTGATCGGGATAAATCCGCTGGCGCTCCGGCCAGGCCAGGTGATGGTTGGCCGGGCAAAGACGCTGCGGTTCGTGCGGCTGCGCGAGGACCTGGTCGAGCAGCAATACTCGTCGTTGACCGCCTCGCCCCATCGCAGCGCATTGGAGACTATCGGGCCGAGTGAGGTGCTGGTAGTTGACACCTACGGCTGCCTGGCCGCCGCCATCGCCGGCGACGTGTTCACCCGCCGGATCAAGATGCGCGGCGCGACCGGCCTGGTGGTGGACGGCGTCGTCCGCGACCTGGGCGCAATCAAGACGATTGGCCTGCCGGTCTTCGGCCGAGGGCAACACGGCGCCGGCATACCGGCCGCGCTGATGTCAGTCGGCATTGACGAGCCGGTCCAAGTGGGCGGCGTGCCGGTCTTTCCGGGTGACATTCTGGTCGGCGATGAGGACGGCGTGGTGGTGGTGCCGGCCTACTTGGCCCAAGAAGTTGCCGATGAGGGCTACGAGCACGTCGTGATGGAACGCTGGATCAGAATGAAAATCGCCGGCGGCTCATCGCTGCACGAGGTCTATCCGCCGAATGAGCGGCACATGGTTGAGTACAAGGAGTGGCGCAAATCTCAGCCGGAATGAAATCAATTTCACCGCAGAGCGCGCAGAGGCGCAGAGATATGAAATTTGATCCTCTGCGTCTCCGCGTCTCTGCGGTTTTAAGATAATTCCTAGTAGTAGAGGTTTAGCTATGCGAATAAGACGTGTTCATCACGCCGGTTTTACCGTGAGCGACATAGACCGCTCGATAGCCTTCTACCGCGACTTACTTGGGATGAAGCTGGTGAGACGACAGGAGGGCACCGCTGAATATCTATCGAAGGTTGTAGGCTTCCCAGGGGTGCAACTGGACATGGCCTTTCTCACCTTTGGCGAGGACCAGGAGTACCTGCTGGAGCTATTGAAGTACAAGTCACATCCAGGCGAGCCGCTCCCAACCGGAACCAACCGGCCGGGCAACCGTCATCTATGCTTCATTGTTGATGACGTTTGGGCAACCTACCGCGAGCTAGCCGCCCAAGGGGTGGTCTTTGTCAACGAGCCGGCGGAAGTGACGGCGGGGATCAATAAAGGGGCAAAGGCCGCCTATTTCCGCGACCCGGACGGCTTTAGCCTGGAGCTTTTTCAGCCAGCGCCGAGAACCTCTCCCTAGCCTTGTGGCGGGAAAGTTTCTTGAACCGCAGAGGCGCTGAGACGCTGAGGAAAACATTTAGAATTCTCCGCGCCTCTGCGTCTCTGCGGTGAATCATGGCGCCGGCTGCGGTATCAACGCCTCAGCCGGAAACAGCCCAAGCTCCTTGGCAATGTCGCCGCTGTTTGCAATCGTCACCTGGCCGGCCGCTGCCCAGGGCACATCCTCCTTCCACTGCTGGAAGACCGCCCGCTGAGTGCGGATCACCAGGACGTTGCCGAAGTCCTCGACCCGTGAGGGTCGGCAAGCCGTACTGCAACAGCGGGTCTTGCGCGGCGAAGTAGCGCGCCTTGATGGCCGGGTTGGCGTCGAGCAGGGCCAGCCGGTCGCGGACGATCTGCTCCCAGGTCTTGCCGGCGTCGAAGAACGTCTCTTGGGCTGGCGTAGCCCGATGCGCCCACAGCCACGCATCCTGGCCGGCGTCGTGCAACTCGTCGAAGACGTTGATGAAGAAGACGCCTTTGCCGGGCTGCCACTGGAAGACTGCCTTCTGTAAGACCTGGGTGACGAAGCCCTTCCAGACAAAGCGGTGGGAGATGGGATAGCCGACATTTTCCAACCCTAACCGCTGCCAGGTGTCCCAGAAGGGAACGCCGGCGTCGTTGGTGACGGCGGAAGCCGGTCCCGCCGGCGCCGCCCGAACCGTTGCCCTGGGTGAAGAAATGGCCGTTCGGGAGCGGCCAGTCCAGCATCCCCGATGGCGGCGGCTGGCCGGCCCGTCGCAATAGAATGAAGACGGTCTTCGGCTCGCCCGTCTTTAGCGGAACGGTCACGTTCATCAAGCCGGGCGCAACCTGTAAGCCAGCCGGCAGGCCAACCACCCGCAGAGTGTAAGAGATGCCCTCGCCAAACTGTAGTCCGGCGAAGTTGGCAGCGTTGCCCTCACCCGTTCGGGTAACGATGGTCCCCAGCGACTGGCCGGTCGGGGTAAAGCCCTCGACCGCCACCCCGCCAACCTCGATCTCGCCGGCGTCAACCTGGCCGTTGCCGTTGTCGTCAACTGCTGCCCGGACCTTGATCTGCGTTCTTTGGACATCGGGCGCCGGCTCTACGTACTTCCAGATGCCGTCGGTAGTGCCTACCAGCAGCGTCACCGGCGCTACCGAGGCCAAAGCTAGACTGGTCACTCTGATCCCAGGTGGACTCACGACGTCCCAGGTGCGACCATTATCGCGTGACCTGGCAAGAGACTCAAGAAGTTGCCCATAGAGAACATCGCCCGGCGCAGCGGTTACGTAGCGTATATAGTCCTGTATACCTCGTTCCCAGGTATTGCCTCGGTCTTTGCTGATTGAGAGATAGGGCGGCGCACCGCCGCGTCCGTAGGGAACTGAGAGGTACAGGCTGCCCGGGGTATACGCATTGACCCGGATCTCTCCAATGGAGATGCCGGACACTTTAACTCGAGTCCAGGCATTACCACCGTCCATAGACCGCAAAAAGTCGCCATAATTTGCTATGGCATAGACAATGTTGCTATCGAAGGGATCAACTGCCACGTCATCTACGAAGCCGGCAAACAACTTTTGCCAGTTAGAACCGCCGTCCTGGCTCTTGAGTGCGCCACCCCACGTTGCCAGATAGACAACACCAGGTATTTGGGGATCAACAGCGATACTCGCTATACGACTGTTTATTTCCGATGTTTGAACCCACAAGTTTCCGCTGTCGTCTGACTTTAAAACCACGTATCTCACTTGATCAGACACGGAGTATGCCCCGGTGACAAAGACCGTTCGATCGCTTCTGAAACCTGGGGATATTGCCAAATGGCTAAGCCCCCAGTTGCCCGGTAAGTTAATTTGTAGCATTTGCCAAGTTTTACCCGCGTCGGCTGAGCGGTAGGCACCTTTAAATTGAAGATGGGAAGGATCTGCGGCTAGAACAAATACCGTGCTATTGCTCTGGCTGAATGGCGAAACCGCAATGTCATATATCTGAAATCCAGATAAACCAATCTTCTCCCAGGGACCTTCAGCTGAGGCTGCCGACCGTGAATAGGCAAGAATGACACCCATACTCAGGGCGATGACGATTAATCCTAGAATAATAGGCCGGCTGACGGCTTTCATCGAGAGCTTCTCAAGAGAAACTGCTTTTCAGGAGAATTTAACTACGGCGAAGGAATACCCAGTCATAAGTAGAGTTTGGGACGTAGAGACCAGCCAGATATACCAGGTCTCACAGAACTCATTCCTGGGAATCTCATCGAATACCACTAATGATAGTTTAAACTAGACGCCGGCTTATGATTCACTGAGGAGGGAAAGATGTCCACAAATGATAGTTGCCAGGTCTCGGAAATGGTCGTTGGACGCAGGACGCGGGCGGTCAGGCTGGAAAATGAGTTCTTGCGCGCCGTCATCCTGGCCGACAAAGGGGCCGATATCTACGAGTTAACCTACAAGCCGGCCGGCCTCGACGTGCTATTTAAGTCGCCCTGGGGGTTCCGCGACCTGGGTTCAATCGGCCCCTCGGCGGCCGATTCGCAGATGGCCTGGATAGACCACTATCCGGGCGGTTGGCAGGAGATCTTTCCAAACTTCGGCGCCGCCTGCGTCTATCAGGGCGTCGAGTGGGCCTTTCACGGCGAGGTGGCGACGGCAAGCTGGGACTACCGCGTCCTGGAAAACACCAGCCGGCGGGCCTCCGTCCGCTTCGAGGTGCGGACGACCCGCACGCCCTTCCGGTTGGAGCGAACGATGACGGTCGAAGCCGGCCGGCCGGAGCTATTGGTGCAGGAACGACTGACGAACGAGGGGACGGTCGAGATGCCCTATATGTGGGGGCACCACCCGGCCTACGGCGCGCCGTTCCTGAGCGGTGATTGCCGGCTGGACACGCCAGGCCAGCGGTACAAGGTGATAATCCCGCAAGTCTCGCCTGATCGCACCTGGATGCCGGACCAGGGCGATTGGCCCTGGCCCAACGTAGTCGGCCGCGATGGCAAGACTCATGACCTGAGCCGGATACCGGGGCCGGAGAGCCATCTGAACACTTTGGGATTCGTTGCCGACCTGGACGAAGGCTGGTACGGCCTGACAAACACCAAGCTGGGCTTCGGCGTTGGCATCGTCTGGCCCAAGGAGATCTTCCCTTACCTCTGGCTGTGGCAAGAGCTAAACAGCACTCCGGGCTATCCCTGGTATGGACGGGTTTATGTTATGGGCGTCGAGCTTCACAGCAGCGTGCCCGGCGCCGGCCTGCTGAAGGCGCTTGAAGCCGGCGCCGCCCGCCGGATCGCCGCCGGCGCTAGCCTGGAGATCGAGTTTCGCTGCCTGTTCTATCAGAGCAGCCGGGGCGTCAAGCGCATCAGGCCGGATGGGGCGGTAGAGCCTGCCTAGCGGCTGAGGTTCAGCAGGCCAGGATCAAAAACCGGCGCGAAGGGGTTGAGAAAGCGCACTCCTTCAAGGTAGCGGCCGTGCTCGGCGTCTTCGGTGAGGATGTACGGCACTTGATTCAGTTTCGCCACTGCCCAGATCAGGGCATCCCAGACGGAGAGGTTGTGCTGGACGGCGCCGCGGCAACCTTCCAAGACAGTTGCTAGTGTTAGATCAAGTACGCGACAGGATTGCACGAATCTGTCCACTTGCGCCAATGCTTCGGTGGTAGTTAACGGTTCGGGAAGCTGCCTGGTAGTAACGTTAAAAAATTCGGAAAGGCACTGTACACTTAGCGCTGCCCTTTCCCTTTCGATAATGCGATCGAGCAATGATATAGCCCGCCGCTGTTTTTCTAAGTCTCGCGGGTCGTGGCAATAGACCAGGATGTTTGTATCAACGAGAATATCGTTTGAACCGTTCATCATATATTTCTTCGCGTGTCCAGGTTCGCCCTGTCTGAGGCACTATCATACGCATCCTTTGCTGAATGAATTGCTTGGCCTCCTCCCACGCTTGCAGGTTGGGAGGCAAGGCCATTGGAGCGCGGTCAATCTGGTCAATGGCGCGCCGGATCAGCTCAGCCTCGCTGACGCCCAATTCTTTGGCCCGTCGCTTCAACAGTTCATCCTGCTGAGGCTCGATGTATATCTGTTTTCGCACCATTCTACTCATAGCGTCCTCATTATACATTACTTTATACATCACATCCTGAATCCACAAGCGCCAAGCGCGCCCTCGAAGGATGGCCGGTAGCGAAGCTACTCCTGGATGCTGAAGGCCCACACCGCCAACGAGATCATCACCGCGCCGAAGGCGAGCACGATCAACGAGTCGGTCCAGGGTGTCATCAGGTGGCCGAATACCCGCAAGCCAAGCTGCTGGCTGGCTAACGCCGCTCCGCCGGTTTCCGCCAGCACAACCTGCCGGATGGCGTCAATCCCGTAGGTCGCCGGGTTGATCCTGGTCAACACCGTCAACCAGCTTGGCAGGTTTCCTAGTGGAAAGAGGGCGCCGGATAGGAAGAACATCGGCATTGTCAGAAAGTTCATAAACAACTGAAAGCCTTGCACGCTCTTCATCCGGGCTGAGATCAGCAGGCCAAGCGAGCTCAGGCTAAAAGCCAGAACAAAGGTGAGCGGCAATAGCGTGACCAGCGTTCCGACCGTCAAATTTACCCCAACCAGCGGCGCAAGGACCAGCATAATGATGCCCTGGATCATCGCTATCGTGCTTGTGCCAAGCGCCTTACCAACCGCTATCGTCCAACGCGGCACCGGCGCGACCAAGACCTCTTTCATAAAGCCGAACTCGCGGTCATACACCAGCGACATAGCTGAAAACATGGCGGTGAACAAAACAGTCATTCCGATGATGCCTGGAAACATGAACTGCAGGTAGTTCAGACCGCCTTGCGCGCCACCCATGGCGCCCATTGACGGCGCCAGACCGGAACCAAATACGAGCATAAACAGGATAGGCGTCGCCAGGCTGCCGACCATTCGGCTACGGTCGCGCCCAAACCGGCGTATATCCCGGTACCAGATGGTGAATATGCCATTCAGCGCGGCCGATAATTCGCTGCCACGTTCCGCAACCGTTATTACTTCGGGTTTTGACGCGGATTCTATCGCCATTGTTATCTTTCCCTACCACGACTACGCGCCCATTGTCGCATCGTGTCCTTTGAGCTGGCTTCCTCTTCTCGAATAGAGCGGCCGGTCAGATTTAGGAATACATCTTCAAGCGTCGGCCGGTGCATGCTGAGTGAGGTTACCGGCACCGTCAATCCCTGGATTACCTTTGGCATGAATGACTCGCCTTGCTCTACTTCCAACCGCAAGGCGCCGTTCTCCCGGGCCGGCTCCAACCCGAATATATCGCGCAACTGCTGGGTCGCCTGCTCGTTGTCGGCGGTATGCAAGGTGATGATGTCGCCGCCAACCATCGCTTTCAGGCCGGCCGGCGTATCCAACGCGACCAGCTTGCCGTGGTCAATGATCGCGATCCGGTCGCAGCGTTCAGCCTCTTGCATGTAGTGGGTAGTGAGAAAGAGGGTGATGCCGGTCTGTTCACGCAAGTTTGTCAGATAGCGCCAGATGTGCTCGCGGGACTGCGGGTCGAGACCGATAGTTGGCTCGTCGAGAAAGAGCACCTTTGGCTGATGGATCAGACCACGGGCGATCTCCAGCCGGCGCTTCATTCCGCCGGAGTAGGTCTTTACCAGATCGTTGCGCCGGTCCCACAGGTCAACCATCTTCATAAGGGACTCGCCACGGGGACGCCACAATTCGGACGGAACGTTGTAGATGCGGGCGTGGAATTCCAGATTTTCGTAGGCGGTTAGCTCGATGTCCAGACTGGGATCCTGGAAGATCAGACCGATTGACAGTCTGACAGCGTTCTGCTGCTTCACAACGTCGTAACCGTTCACACTGGCGCTGCCGGCCGTCGGTCTCAGTAGAGTGCACAGGACATTTATCGTCGTGCTCTTGCCGGCGCCGTTTGGGCCGAGAAAGCCAAACAACTCGCCTTCCTTCACGTTGAAGGAAACGTCGTCCACGGCAACCACCTTGCCGTAGTGTCGGACTAGATTGTTGACAGTGATGATTTCATTTGCCATTACTTGTCCTGTCGGCCACACGATTCCCTAATGCATAAATAGTCAGACGACATTTTTGGGAATACCGTTTCAAAATACCTTTTCACCCCTAGCTGTTTGGCCTGATCCTTCACGAGTGAAGGATGCCTCATCCCCTGACCCCTTCTCCTGCGAGGAGAAGGGGAAATGATTAGTGGGGGACACCCCCACATCCCCCGTCAATGGCTTCGCCCCTGCACCCCTTAGAGTCCGCCTAGCATAGCCAAAGACCTCGTTTGAGTTAACACTAATGAAATTTAACAACTTGATCGGGTGACTGTGGTGGTTGCGTTTCGGCGTCTAGCCGTTAGAGGTCTCCCTCACCCGACCTCTCCCATCGGGAGAGGCGCACGCTCGATAGGCGGAAGTTCCCTCGCCCGCTGACGATCACGTTGCGAATGTTGGTGATTTGCGGCTGCCGATGGTGATTGACTTGGCGGCATGCGAATTCTTTATTCCTCCCGAAAAATTCAGTGGCTTATTGGTGCTGTTAGGCGATTGGTTGAGATAGCGCCGGCAAGGGCCCGCAGGCCCCGGATTAGAGCGGTCAAGTCATCTTCCTCTAATACGGATAGCAGCTTGGTCAGCCGGTCCCGGCTGACTTGCTGCAAGCGGACTACTAGCCGCTCGCCTTCTGGGCTAAGGCAGACGAGCGCCCGCCGGCGGTCGCTTAAGTCCTCGTTGCGCTCGGCTACCCCACTCTGCACCAGACGCTCCACGAGCTGGCTGGCGGCCGGCAGGCCGATGCCAAGCGTTTCGGCTAGAAGGCCGACCGTCAATGGGCCATTCCGTTGGATCGCAAACAGCCCCTTAAGTTGCGGCATTGTCAGGTGGAGATCCATCCACTCTGAGGTGGCGCCGGCGTGCAACGCCTGGAGGAGCGATTGGAAGGCTTGTACGGCCTCATCCACCTGACTATTACGAGCTGAATTCATGCTCTCCACCTTCGAGATTATTGCGAATATGCAAATAGTTTAGCATAGCTAATTTATTTTGACAAGGTACATTATTTACGCAGCGCGATGCAAATTAGGTCCTATACCAATTGCCCTTAGATACACCATAATTAAGCCGATGGGTTCTAGGCGCACACCTAGTGGGTCATTTGACATGGGGGTTGGCCTTTTGAGTCCGGCAGAGTATTCTCTCCGCATCGCTTCCCTGGAGGAGGCGGACCAGGAGAGGAACGATGGCGCAACGCCAGAAGGAACCACTGCGCCCGTTGACGACCGAGGGGCGGGCGGTGCTCCTGCAGATCGCGCGGGCGAGCAGCGAGCGGGCCGATCGAGTCGCGCGGGCAAAGGCACTGCTTACCGTCGCCGACGGCATCTCTTTCACCGACGCGGCCCACGCCGCCGGTCGGCGCTCCGGCGATGCGGTCGCCCAGCTGGTCGCGCGGTTCAACCGGGAGGGGCTGACGGCCCTCGATCCGCGCCACGGGGGTGGTCCACCGGTGCAGTACGGCCCGACCGAGCGGGGCATCGTGCCCCTTGTAAACGCCCCTCGGTGGCTCCTGGCTGAACCTGACCGAGTCGGTCCAACGGGTCCTCGTGTGCGCCGCGTCCTGGCCGGGCAGCATCCCCAGACCGCCCAGGAGGTGATGGACTGGCTCGCCGCGACGGTCCGGGGCTGGAACGCCGACCCGACGCCGTTTGTCTGGGGCGGGAAACGGGGCCAGCGGCGCCAGCGGGCGCGGGAGCGCCGACACGCCTTGGGAAGCTCGGGCGGCTACACCCGTCGGCCCATCGCGCGGCGGTATCGGTCGCCGCTCGAGCGCTATCTGGATGGCGACACTCATGATAACTGACCCACTAGTAGCTGCTAGAGGGTGCCGGCGAAGTTTCTTTGGGGCTAGACGATGTTGGCTTACCTTCAGTTGGCTTACTTTCAGCGGCGCCACTCGGCTTGCTCTCGGTTGAGCTTTTTTCGGTGGAGCCGTCTGACGACTCGCTTTTGCTGCGGTTGTCGGTCACGTAGAAGCCCGACCCTTTGAAGACAATGCCTACCGGAAAGAGGATGCGACTGATCCTACCGCCGCATTGGGGGCAGGTATCAATCGGGGCGTCACTCATCCTCTGACGGACCTCAAAGCGATTATTACAGTCGCTGCAAGCATATTCGTAGGTTGGCACTCTCTCCTCCGTGCTAGCGGTTCATGTTTCTGCAAAATCTGACAACTGCTTGGGTGACAGCAGGTCACGGGGTGGCCGCGACCTATATCAAACGAGCGCTTACTATCGAGTCTAGTCGGCAGCCAGTTTCTGGCGGCTCGATCATCGCCAAGGGCTATGATATGGCTTGCGCTCCTGGCGGGATAATACCATGCCATGGGTTATCAGTCGGCGATACAATCGTGGCCGCCGAAGCCGGGGGATAAGCGCCACTTTCCCCGGCTACAGCAACTATTATTTTGTCAGGGCCGAGTCACGATAGTTTGACAGCGCCGACTACCTGAGATGAACAGTGGCCGGCGTTCACGATTGCCCCCGACTGCTCACTCCTTGGAGTCGTCCTGCGCGGATTCCTCATCGGCAATTATGTTTTCGGCATCTTCCTGATCGTCTTCGGGGATGAAGGTGTCATCCGATGATGTTTCCTCGCTGGGCACGGTGGCTTCTCGAATAGGCTCTCCCAAGAGAGTCTCACTAGTCAACGCCAAGAAGGCATCTTTTCGCGCCGCTAGGGCTATCTCTAGACGCTTAGCAGCGCCAGAACCAGCCGGGATCAATTTGCCTATAATGACGTTTTCCTTTAACCCTATCAGGCGATCCACCCTGCCCTGGACTGCCGCCTCGGTCAATACCCTGGTAGTTTCCTGGAAGGACGCCGCTGCCAGCCAGCTGTCATTGCTGAGTGAAGACTTGGTCACTCCAAGCAACACCGGCTGGGCCGTTGCTGGCTCACCCCCCTCGGCCAGCACTCGGGCGTTGATCTTTTCATAGTTGAAACTATCAACCAGTTCGCCTGGCAACAGCTCAGTATCGCCCGGCGTGTCAACCCGGACTTTGCGCAGCATCTGCCGGACGATGATTTCAATGTGCTTGTCGTTGATAGTGACTCCCTGCGACCGATAGACGTTCTGCACCTCTCCGACGAGATACAGCTGGACCGCTTCTCGACCTTGAATGCGTAGCACGTCCTGCGGGTTGAGGGGCCCATCGGTCAAAGCCTGTCCGGCGGTGACCGGTTCACCATCCCGGACCCTGATCTGTGCGGTTGGCGGCGCGAGATACTCGCGGCTATCTTCCTCCTCGTATTGAACAACAACTCGTCCGTCGGACAGGTGGACGATGCCGGCTAGCGGTGCAGTAAATTCCCCGTCGGCTGTGCGGGCTAAGACAGTGTTGATGTCCACTGTATCCCCATCGGCTACCAGGACCTTGGCGTCAGTTGGAAGCTCAAGGACATCACTGTAGGTCTGCTTGCTAACCACCTTGATCTTGCGGACATCGCCCTCGTGGACGACGTAGGCCACGCCGTCAATCTCGCTCATGACCGCCTGCCCTTTCGGCACCCGAGCCTCAAACAACTCCTCCACTCTCGGCAGTCCGCTGGTGATGTCCGGGCCGGCAATACCACCGGTGTGGAATGTGCGCATTGTGAGCTGAGTTCCAGGCTCGCCGATGCTCTGAGCGGCGATAATTCCTACCGCTTCTCCCATCTCGATCATCCGACCGCGCGCTAGGTCGCGTCCATAACATAGTTGGCAGATGCCGCGACGTGATTGACAAGTCAAAGGCGAGCGAACATAGACTTGGGTGATCCTAGCATCGCTGATCCGATCAGCCCTGTCCTCGTCAATCTCTTCGTTGCGATCAACCAGTATCTCACCAGTAGTAGGATCAACTACCGGCGTCGCTGCCAACCTACCGACGATGCGGCCGCCCAGCGTTTCGATAAGACCCCGACCGGTGACGTAAACCCCCTCGGTTGTGCCGCAATCCTCGTCTAGTATGATGACATTCTGGGCAACGTCAATCAGGCGCCGAGTCAAGTATCCGGAGTCTGCGGTTCTGATCGCGGTGTCGGCCAGGCCCTTGCGGGCGCCGTGGGTCGAGATGAAGTATTCGAGCACCGACAGCCCCTCGCGGAAGCTAGAACGAATCGGTAGCTCGATAATTCGGCCTGATGGCGCCGTCATCAGGCCGCGCATTGCCGCCATCTGCGTTACCTGCGAGATATTACCCTTGGCGCCCGAGGTAGTCATCATATAGACGGAACCGTAACGGTCCAGCGTGTTGGCCAGGGCGGTTTTGACCCTATCCACGATCTCAGTCCAGACCTCAATCACCTGGTTATACCGTTCCTGATCGGTTATCAAACCCCGGCGGAACTGCTCTTCAATTTCGCTGATCCGCCCGTCAGCTTCAGTAAGCAATTCATCGCGCTCTTTCGGCATTTCCAGATCAGAAATGGCGATTGTGATGCCAGAACGGGTAGCATACTCGAACCCGACTCGTTTAATGGCGTCAACGACTTCGGCTGTTCGGGCCGCACCGAACTGCCGGTGGATTTGGCCGACCATCGCCCGCAGCCGACGACGATCGGTTGTTGTGTTCGTATCCTCGGTATAGCGCATATTTTCGGGAAGGGTCTCGTTGAAGAGGATCCGCCCTACACTGGTATTGAGACCGGTTTTGCCATTGGCGGTCTCGACAAATACGTTGATTGACGCTTGCAGATCAACAACACCGAGGTCGTAAGCTAGCCGCGCCTCCTCGGCGCTGCCGAACCATTTACCTTCACCCTTAACGCCGGGCTTAGTGATAGTCAAATAGTAGCAACCCAGCACCATATCCAGCGTTGGCGCCACCGTTGGCTCACCATTGGACGGCAGCAAGATGTTGTAAGTTGACAGCATCATAGTCACCGCCTCATGGCGGGCAGCCGCTGACAAAGGCACATGAACCGCCATCTGGTCGCCGTCGAAATCGGCGCCGAAGGCGGCGCAGACCAATGGATGGATCTGGATCGCGCTACCCTCTTTCAGCACCGGCAAAAACGCCTGTATTCCAAGTCGGTGCAGCGTAGGAGCGCGGTTCAAGAGCACTGGATGACCTTCGATCACCTCCTCCAGCACGTCCCAAACCTCTGGCCTAACCCGCTCGACGATGCGCTTCGCGCTTTTAATATTATGGGCGAATCCCTTTTCCACCAGCCGTCGCATCACAAACGGCTTGAACAGCTCCAGCGCCATCTTCTTGGGAAGGCCACACTGGTGCAATTTCAATGTAGGGCCGACGATGATGACGGATCGGCCTGAGTAGTCAACTCGCTTCCCAAGCAGGTTCTGACGGAACCTGCCCTGCTTGCCTTTTAGCAGATCGCTCAGCGACTTCAGCTTGTGACTGCTCGAACCCGACACCGCCCGGCCTCGACGGCCGTTGTCTATCAAAGAGTCTACCGCTTCTTGCAACATCCTTTTCTCGTTGCGGATGATGATGTCAGGCGCTTCGAGTTCAAGCAGGCGCTTGAGCCGGTTGTTGCGGTTAATGACCCGGCGGTACAGGTCGTTCAGATCAGAGGTGGCAAAGCGACCGCCGTCAAGCTGGACCATAGGACGTAGATCCGGAGGCAGCACCGGCAAGACTGAAAATATCATCCACTCCGGCCGGTTACCGCTTCGGCGAAAACCTTCGACAACCCGCAACCGCTTGGTCGCCTTCTTTCGGCGCTGGCCGGAGCTGGAAGACTCGCGGATCTCGTCACGCAGTTCGACAGCCAGCTCATCGAGATCAACCTTAGAGATGATGTCTCGTACGGCCTCCGCGCCCATTCCGGCCTTAAAAAACGGGAACCTCGCGATTAGGTCGCGGTACCGATTCTCGTTCACTAGAAAGAGGGGCCTGATCTCCTCGATTTCGGCCTTCCCTTCCTTGTATCTCTGATCGAGAGCCTTACGCTCGTCCCCGAATTTGGACTGCTCGTCAGTGCCGCGCGTGCCAGCCTGGTGCTTTAAGAGGTCATTCTCGGCGCCAAAGCGGGCTTTGGTTCTCTCCTCCTCCGCATGGCTGTCCATCTGAGCTGTCTCCAGAACTTCCGCAATGACCTGGTCCAGCTTTTCCAGGTGCGCCGGCCTGATAATGGCACCCTTTCGGACGATCAGTTTGCCGTCGAGGTCAATCTTTTCAGTAGTAGACTGATCTAAAAGCGAGTTTAGCTTGGCCCGCAGTTCCTCGCCATTCTGGCGCAAGGTCTCAATTTTTTCCTCGTATCGCGCCTTCAGCTCCTTGATGGCAGAATTCCTGGCCTCGGTCAACTCACTAATTCTGTTGACAACCTCGGCGTCAATCGCCACTAGCTCTTGACGAGCGCGGTCTTCAAAGCCGGCAAGCTCCTGACGGTAGCGAGCCTCTAATTCCGCTAACGCTTGGCGCTTTGCATCCTCTTTGACATCAGTGACTATGTACTGAGCGAAATAGAGAACCCTCTCCAAGCTGCGCGGAGAGATGTCCAACAGCAGGCCGATCCGACTCGGCGTGCCCTTAACAAACCAGATGTGGGCGACTGGCGCGGCCAACTCGATGTGGCCCATGCGCTCGCGCCGGACTTTGGCTCGCGCCACTTCGACGCCGCACTTATCGCAGATGACGCCCTTGAATCGGATACGCTTGTATTTGCCGCAGTAACATTCCCAGTCTTTGGTTGGACCAAATATCTTTTCGCAGAATAGGCCATCTTTTTCTGGCTTCAAGGTGCGATAGTTTATGGTCTCCGGCTTAGTCACTTCACCATAGGACCACGACCGGATCTGCTCCGGTGAAGCCAGGCTTATTCGGATCGCGTTAAAGTCATTGATCTCTAGCAATTTACCCTCCAGCCAGCGAACGCTATCCCTACCAAAATGAATTTCCGTTGGTGAGGTGCAGCTACAACGCTTGGATGCAAACTTACCTCGGTTGCCGGAAACCTCATCCCCCATTTTCCCCCTTCTCCTGCCAGGAGAAGGGGGAAAATTACTGGGGGACACCCCCAGACCCCCGTCAGAGGTCGCCACAGGCGACCTCTGCACCCGTCTAGTCGGGCTTCAGCCCGCTCAACAAGCGCCCGGACTTCAGTCCGGCGACTGTTACGCGCTACTTCAACAGCAGTTTCATTTATGCAGCAGTCTCTCCCGATCAGAAACGGCAGGTTACTGCTCAGCGCTCTTTGTCAGAACGAAAATCCGGGGCCAAGATACCACTAAGGTCATTGAGGCCGTCGCCTTCCAATGATGGCGTCTCTTCGACAAACGGTATCCGTTGCTCTTCATCGTTGAGCACCTCCACCGCCAGTCCTAGACTCTGGAGCTCCTTGACCAGCACCTTGAACGACTCTGGCACACCGGGCGCCAAAATCTGGTCGCCTTTCACGATTGCCTCGTAGGCTTTCACCCGCCCAACGACATCATCCGACTTGATGGTCAGCATCTCTTGCAGGATGTGGGCAGCGCCGTAAGCTTCCAGCGCCCAGACCTCCATCTCGCCAAAACGTTGGCCGCCGAACTGGGCCTTACCACCCAAAGGTTGCTGCGTGATGAGGCTGTATGGACCGGTTGAACGAGCGTGGATCTTGTCCTCGACTAGGTGTACCAGCTTCAGCATATATATCTGCCCAACGGTTACCGGCTGGTTGAAAGGCTCGCCGGTCCGACCGTCGCGTAGCTGGATCTTGCCACTTTCAGGCAGCCCAGCCTCTCGAAGCGCCGACGCTATGTCGTCTTCGTGAGCGCCATCAAACACCGGCGTCGCAATCTTGTAACCGAGAACCTGCGCTGCCCAGCCCAGATGGGTCTCTAATATCTGGCCAACGTTCATCCGCGAGGGCACGCCGATCGGGTTCAGTATGATCTCCACCGGCCGACCATCCGGCAGGAAAGGCATATCCTCCTCTGGCAGGATGCGTGCGATGACGCCTTTGTTGCCGTGGCGACCCGCCATCTTGTCGCCCTCGGAGATCTTCCGCTTCTGGGCTATCGAAGCACGGACAAGCTGGTTAACACCGGCTGGCAACTCGTGGTGGCTATCCCGTGAGAAGACCTTAACGTCAACCACCTTCCCGCGCTCGCCGTGTGGGACGTGCAAGCTGCTATCTTTTACCTCACGCGCCTTTTCACCAAAGA
The DNA here is from genome assembly GCA_038913435.1 of Chloroflexota bacterium. Taxonomy (GTDB): domain Bacteria; phylum Chloroflexota; class UBA6077; order FW602-bin22; family JBCLEL01; genus JBCLEL01. Next base: position 2,597 of record JBCLEL010000007.1, on the reverse strand, counting down.
TTGCGCGCAGCAATCTCTCTTCGGCAGTAAGCTCTGTTTCACCCTTCGGGGTGATCTTACCGACCAGAATATCACCTGGATGGACCTCAGCGCCGATACGGATGATGCCGTCTTCGTCGAGGTCACGCAGAGCTTCCTCGCCGGCGTTTGGAATGTCGCGGGTGATCTCCTCAGGGCCTAGCTTAGTGTCGCGGGCCTCAAGCTCGTATTTCTCGATGTGGATCGAGGTGAACTTGTCGTCTCGCACCAGGCTCCGGCTAATGATGATTGCGTCCTCGAAGTTGTAGCCTTCCCAGCACATGAAGGCGACGAGCACATTTTGGCCCAACGCCAACTCGCCACCATCCGTTGACATGCTGTCGGCTAATGGCTGGCCAGCCCGAACCTTCTGCCCAATCGTCACGATTGGCCGCTGGCTGATGCAAGTGCCCTGGTTGGACCGCCGGAACTTCTGCAACGTGTATTTATGCTCATTATCGTCGGGATCACGGACGAGGACTCTGTTTGCATCCACCCCCACGACCACACCATCGGTCTCCGAAATGAGAATCTGGCCGCTATCGCGCGCTATCTGCCACTCCATACCGGTGCCAACGATTGGCGCCTCCGGCTGGAGCAGCGGCACCGCTTGCCGCTGCATGTTCGATCCCATGAGCGCCCGGTTGGCATCGTCGTGCTCCAAGAATGGAATCAGAGATGTGGCCGGACTGAACACCTGCTTCGGCGAAACATCCATGTATTGGGTTCTGTCAGGCGACTCAAAGGTGAAAGTTTCGCCAAAACGCATCTCGACACGCTCTTCAACCAGATTCCCGTACTCGTCAAGCTTGCTGTTGGCCTGAGCGATGCGGTATTTATCCTCCTCGTCGGCGGTGAGGTAAACGATGTCGTTGACGACATGAGGGCGCACCTCAACCCACTGCAATGGCAGCCCGGCGATCTTATTCGCCAGCGTATCGTCAATCAGTGTGCCAGCGGCCGCAATGACCTTGTTGTCGGAAGGGGTTTTCAAGTCGTGGCGTAGTATGCGGCCTACCAGATTTTCAGCCTTGTTCTCAACCTCTTTCGCAACGCGACGATACGGAGTCTCTATGAAGCCATAGTCGTTTATCCGAGCATAGGTCGCTAGGCTGCCGATCAATCCAATGTTTGGCCCCTCGGGCGTCTCGATCGGGCATATTCGCGCATAGTGGCTGTGGTGAACGTCGCGCACGTCCATTCCGGCCCGATCACGGTTCAGACCGCCTGGCCCCAACGCGCTCAGCCGGCGCTTGTGCGTCAGCTCAGCCAGCGGGTTGGTCTGGTCCATAAACTGTGACAACTGCGACCCGCCAAAGAACTCCTTTATCGCGGCTACAATCGGCCTGATGTTAATCAAGGCGGCCGGCGTGACAGCCTCCGGATCCTGGATGCTCATTCGTTCTTTGACCACGCGCTCCATCCGTAGCAAGCCAACCCGGAAGGCGTTTTGAATCAGTTCGCCCACCGACCTGACTCGGCGATTGCCCAGATGGTCTATATCATCGGGCCTCCCCTTGCTATTGTTCAGCTCGATCATCGTAGCGATAATGCGGACGATGTCCTCTTTAGTCAAGATGCGCTCGTCGAATTCAGGGCTGATGCCAAGACGACGATTTAGCTTGTATCGGCCAACCCGGCCGAGGTCGTAGCGCCGCCGGTTGAAGAAAAGCGAGTTGAGCAGGTTGCGCGCGTTGTCTACCGTCGGTGGATCGCCGGGTCGCAAACGACGGTAGAACTCAATCAATGCGGCTTCGGTGTTGGTTGAGGGGTCTTTGGCCATCGTTTCCAGGATGTACTGGGTCTGGCCAGTATCAACGTTCTTGAAACGCTCGATGATCTCCTCGTTCTTGGCCATGCCGATTGCCCGCAAGAAGGTGGTAACGGGTATCTTGCGCTTGCGGTCCACTTTGACCGTCAGGACATCCTTGCCGCTGGTCTCAAACTCTAGCCACGCTCCTCTATTGGGTATCAGCTTGGCATAGCAGAGTTTGCGGCCACTCGTCGGGTCCTCTTCCAGCGTGAAGTAGACGCCCGGGGAGCGAACAAGCTGGCTGACTACTACCCGCTCAGCGCCATTGACGACAAACGTACCCACGTTGGTCATCACCGGGAAGTCCCCTAGAAATATCTTTTGCTCTTTTACCTCGCCAGTCTCCTTCGAGACCAACCGAGCGCGAACACTCAACGGCGCAGCGTAGGTCACATCGCGCGTCCGGCATTCCTCGACGCTGTATTTAGGAACGCCGAAGGTGTAATCGAGCAAGTAGAGGTCAAGATTCCTACCGGTGAAGTCGGAGATCGGGGAGATTTCTTCAAACAGCTCCTTCAATCCCGCTTCCTGAAACCAGTGGAACGAATCCAACTGCACTCGGATCAGATTGGGCATAGGCAGCACCTCAGTGATCCGACCGTAACTATTCCGGAAGATTGCTGGGGTTTTTGCTGGAGATGGCATCTGGGGAGCAGATCCAACCGCCATAATGGGCACGCTCCTAGAGAGGGGATATTTGGCAGGGAACTTTAATGGTATCGCAAAGATGACAAGCAATCAATATTTGGAGACCAACCTAAAGGAT